>NZ_JBPPLY010000013.1:0-85317 GCF_051535215.1 Nitrobacter sp.
GCCTCTGAGTTCGCGGGCGCCATCTTGCTGGCAGGAGCCATCTTCCCCGCGGGCGCCATCCGGTCGGAGTGGGCGGAGGGCTGGGTCGACTGGGCCATCGACGGCGTTGAAGCGAGCAGACCGAGCGCAAGCGCGGCGGCGGTGATCGAGGCGAGCGTGAAATGACGCATAAAAAGTCTCCCTCCCGGGGCTGTTGCTAGAGCATGATCCCGAAAAGTGGAAACCGGTTTTCGGATAAGATCATGCTCAATCAAAATACAAGGTCAGGGTCTGGTTCAACGTAGTTGAACCGGACCCTGACGGCAAAGCTATCTGCTGATTTGCGGCGGCGCGATGGCCGTAAAATGAACGACAGATAAACGACGGGAATATATTTGCGACGTCACCTGCACGAGTTCTGCGAATCGACTTGGACTATTTTTTTGACAACGCGCAAAGCCGGAGAGGTGAGAGATTTCGGCTCCGGGTGTTTCGGACCAGGCCGGAATGACTCGGCCGGGTGGGATCAGGAGCCCGCCTTCAGCGCTTTCTCGATCTCCGGCTTCAGCACGGTGTCGACGTTGTCCGGCGTGATCGCGCCGACCAGCTTGTAGACGATGGTGCCGTCGCGCCCGACCACGAAGGTTTCCGGCACGCCGTAGACGCCCCACTCGATCGAGGCGCGGCCATTGTCGTCGGCGCCGACGACGCCGAATGGATTGCCGTAGCGCCCGAGGAAACGGCGGGCGTTGTCCGGCGCGTCCTTGTAGTTGATGCCGACGAATTGCACCCGCCGGTCCTTGGCAAGTTCGGTCAGCAGCGGCGCCTCGCCGTGGCAGGGGACGCACCAGGACGCCCAGACGTTGACCAGACTGACCTTGCCCTCGAACGTCGCGGGATCGATGCCCGGTACTGGCCTGCCGTCGCTGACCAGTCCGGACAGCGGAGGCAGCGTGGTTTTGGGTGCGGGATGGCCGATCAGCGCCGAGGGGATTCGCGAAATGTCGCTGTCGCCGAGCCGGAACCAGAACAGCAGCGCCAGCGCGGCGAAGACCACGAGCGGCAGCGCCATCAGCCAGCGTCGTTTCGCCGTCGCGGGCATCGTGGGATCGGTCATTTGACGTCCGCTGCGCTGCGTCCCGATCGCCTCACCGCGCCGGCGGCCTCGAGGTCGCGCAGGCGCGCCTTCTGGCGGCGATAGTCGGCGATCACCCAGATAACCAGCGCCGTGACGACGGTTGCGACCGCGACATAGGACATGACGATGAACGAAGCGTACGGACCGAGCGTCATGATCTTATGCCGCCGACTTGCTGGCTTGCAGCATCTGCAAGGTGCGGACACGGCGGCGCAGAATTTCGTTTCGCATGGCGGCGATATGCAGGGTGAGGAACAGCAGCGTGAATCCGATCGCCATCACCAGCAGCGGAATCAGGAAGGCGCGGTCGAGCGTCGAGCCGCCCATGCGGATCACCGAGGCCGGCTGATGCAGCGTATTCCACCAGTCCACCGAGAACTTGATGATCGGAATGTTGATCGCGCCGACCAGCGTCAGCACCGCGGCGGCGCGTGCCGCGCGTGACGGATCGTCGACCGCGCGCCACAGCGCCATCAGGCCGAGATACATCAGGAACAGGATCAGCACCGAGGTCAGCCGGGCGTCCCATTCCCAGTAGGTACCCCACATCGGGCGGCCCCACAGCGACCCTGTCAACAGCGCAAGGAATGTGAACGCCGCGCCGATCGGGGCCGCGGTCTTTGCCGCGACGTCTGCCAGCGGATGCCGCCACACCAGCGTGCCGAGCGCGGCAATGCTCATCACGCCCCACACGAACATCGACAGCCACGCATTGGGAACGTGGATGAACATGATCTTGACGGTCGCGCCCTGCTGATAGTCGTCGGGCGCGGTCGCGGACTGGTACAGGCCGACCGCGAGCACGAGCACGGTCAGGGCAGCGAGCCACGGCAAAAGCCGTCCGGCGAGTGAGAGAAAGCGGGAGGGATTGGCGAGATCGATCAGCGTCATGGCACCACTGATAGTCGCCGGAGCCAGCGCAGGCAATGCGGATTTGGGTCCGGCTTCCCGCTTGAGCAAAAGTTGATCGGCCGCATCGGGGGACTCAATCCAGCCCGTGCCGCAGGCTTGCCGCCGCTGCAAACGGGCCGATCACGAGGCTTATCAGCGACAGCGCGCACAGAATCGAGAAAGGCGTTCCGAACGGCGATGGTCCCGACAGCGCGGCGTTGGAGGCGGCGACACCGAAAATCAGCACCGGAATCGACAGCGGCAGCACCAGCACCGAGAGCAGCAGGCCGCCGCGACGGAGCACCACGGCGAGCGCGGCGCCGATCATGCCGGTGAAGGTGAGCGCGGGCGTTCCCGCCAGGAGCGTCAGCGCCACCGCGCCGGTCGCGGTGCCGTCGAGGTTGAGAAGCAGTCCGAGTACCGGCGTCGCGGCGACCAGCGGCAGCCCCGCCGCCAGCCAGTGCGCCAGTGCCTTCGCCGCGCAGGCCAGTTCGAGCGGCGTGCGGCTCATGACGATCAGGTCGAGCGAGCCGTCGTCGTGGTCGGCGGTGAACAGCCGATCGAGCGTCAGCAGGCTCGCCAGCAGTGCGCCGAGCCAGAGGATCGCAGGGCCGAGTTTTCTCAAAAGCGCGAGGTCGGGGCCGACCGCGAACGGCATCAGTACCACGACCGTGAGGAAGAACAGCACACCGATCAGCGCGCCGCCGCCGACGCGCAGCGCGACGCTGACATCCCGGCGAATCAGTGCGGCGAGGGCGGTCATGCCGTTCCCCCGATTCGCAGGTCCTGTACGACGATGCCGAGCGGCGTGTGCGTCGCGGCCAGGATGATGCCGCCGCCTTTCAGGTGCTCGGTCATGATGGCGGCGAAGGCGCTTTGGCCGGAAACATCGAGCGCGGAGGTCGGCTCGTCCAGCAGCCAGACCGGCCGTTTCACCGCCAATAGCCGCGCGATCGACAGCCGGCGCCGCTGCCCGGCCGAGAGATAGGCCGCCGGCAGATGCGCGACGTGGTCAAGTCCGACCGTCGCCAGCGCCTGCGCGGCATCGGCTTCCGATGAGCGCGCCGCGCCGCCAAGAAACTCCCGCCAGAAGGACAGGTTTTCGCTGACGCTGAGCGCGGGTTTCAAAGCGTCGCGGTGGCCGAGGTAATGCGCCTGCTCGGGCAACGTCAGTTCGGGGTCGCCGCCCTCAAGACTGACCGACCCTCCCGCCATCGCCAACAACCCCGCCAGGAGCCGCAGCAGGGAGGTTTTGCCCGCTCCGTTGGGTCCGGTGACCGCGACCGCACCGCCTGATTCCGCCATGACGTCGAGACCGGAAAACACCTCCCGTCCGCCCCGCACGCACCGCAAGCCGCGCCCTGAAAGTTTCATGATGACCCTGTTTGCACAGCCGGCGTGCGATCTGTGTGCATGGCTGAAAGGCGGGGAGCAAGCATTGTTGGCGTGGCGGACAGTCTGGAAAAACTCTATAAATTCGGAACTTGATGCAGCACAAAATTCCCCCCAACGAAACCCCGCGCGTCAATTTCTTCTGCGGTGTTTTGATACCGTCAACCAATCCGGTACCCTAACCCCTGGATCGGGATTCCCCACATGGCTTCGCTCGACAGCTTCAAATGTCTGAAAACCCTCAAGGTCGGCGGCAAGACCTACGCCTATTACAGTTTGCCGGCGGCTGAGAAAAACGGTCTCAAAGGCATCTCCAGGCTGCCCTATTCCATGAAGGTGCTGCTGGAAAATCTGCTTCGCAACGAGGACGGCCGCTCGGTGACGAAGGAGGACATTGTCGCCTTCTCTAAATGGCTGAAGAAGCGCAAGCTCGAGCATGAGATATCGTTCCGTCCGGCGCGCGTGCTGATGCAGGATTTCACCGGCGTTCCGGCCGTGGTCGATCTCGCCGCCATGCGCAACGCGATGCAGAATCTCGGCGGCCGCCCGGACAAGATCAATCCCCTGGTGCCGGTCGATCTCGTTATCGACCACAGCGTGATCGTGAACTTCTTCGGCGACAACAAGGCGTTCGCCAGGAACGTGGTCGAGGAATACAGGCAGAACCGGGAACGCTACGAGTTTCTGAAGTGGGGACAGAAGGCGTTCTCGAACTTCTCTGTGGTGCCGCCCGGCACCGGCATCTGCCATCAGGTCAATCTCGAATACCTCGCGCAGACGGTCTGGACCAGGAAAGAGAAACTGACGATCGGCAGGAAGACCGCGACCATCGAGGTCGCCTATCCCGACACGCTGGTCGGCACGGACTCCCACACGACGATGGTCAACGGCCTTGCCGTTCTGGGCTGGGGCGTCGGCGGCATCGAGGCGGAAGCCGCGATGCTGGGTCAGCCGCTGTCGATGCTGCTGCCCGACGTCGTCGGCTTCAAGCTCAAGGGTGCGTTGAAGGAAGGCGTGACCGCCACCGATCTCGTGCTCACCGTGACGCAGATGCTGCGCAAGCAGGGCGTCGTCGGCAAGTTCGTCGAGTTTTATGGTCCCGGTCTGGATCATCTGTCGGTCGCGGACAAGGCGACCATCGGCAACATGGCGCCGGAATACGGCGCGACCTGCGGCTTCTTCCCGGTCGATGCCGCGACCATCGATTATCTCAAGACGTCCGGCCGCGCGGCGGCCCGGGTCGCGCTGGTGGCGAAATATGCCAAGGCACAGGGCCTGTTTCGCACCGCCGCGTCGCCGGATCCGGTCTTCACCGAAAAGTTGACGCTCGATCTCGGCACGGTGGTGCCATCGCTCGCGGGACCGAAGCGTCCCGAGGGTCGGCAGGCGCTGCCCACAATCGCCGACGGTTTTGCGAGTGCGCTCGTGAATGAATACAGGAAGAGCGACGCCGCAGCCCGCTTCCCGGTGGAAGGCCGCAACTTTGATCTCGGGCACGGCGACGTGGTGATCGCGGCGATCACTTCGTGCACCAACACATCCAATCCGAGCGTGCTGATCGCCGCCGGGTTGCTCGCCCGCAAGGCGGCGGCAAAGGGACTCACCGCAAAGCCGTGGGTGAAGACCTCGCTGGCGCCGGGCAGCCAGGTCGTCGCGGAATATCTCGCGAACTCCGGACTGCAACTCGACCTCGACAAGGTCGGCTTCAATCTCGTCGGGTTCGGCTGCACCACCTGTATCGGCAACTCCGGGCCGCTGGCGCCGGAGATTTCGAAATCGGTCAACGACAACGCCATCGTCGCCGCAGCCGTTCTCTCGGGCAACCGCAACTTCGAAGGGCGCGTATCGCCGGACGTGCAGGCGAATTATCTCGCCTCGCCGCCGCTGGTGGTCGCCTATGCGCTGGCGGGCTCGGTGACCAAGAATCTCGCCACCGAGCCGCTGGGCACGGACAAGGCCGGCAAACCGGTTTACCTGAAGGACATCTGGCCGACATCGAAGGAGATCAACGCGTTCATCAAGAAATTCGTCACCTCGCGAATCTTCAAGAAAAAATACGCAGACGTGTTCAAGGGCGATGCCAACTGGCGCAAGATCGACACCGTGCAGAGCGAGACCTTTCGCTGGAACATGGGTTCGACCTATGTGCAGAACCCGCCTTACTTTGAAGGCATGACGAAAGAGCCGGAGCCGATAGCCGACATCGTCGATGCACGGATCCTGGCCGTGTTCGGCGACAAGATCACCACAGATCACATCTCGCCGGCGGGATCGATCAAGCTGACGTCGCCCGCAGGCAGATATCTGAGCGAACATCAGGTGCGGCCGGCGGACTTCAACCAGTACGGCACCCGGCGCGGCAATCACGAGGTGATGATGCGCGGCACCTTCGCCAATATCCGCATCAAGAACTTCATGCTGAAGGACGCGGACGGCAACATCCCGGAAGGCGGACTGACCAGGCACTGGCCCGACGGCGAGCAGATGTCGATCTATGATGCGGCGATGAAGTATCAGCAGGAGAACGTGCCGCTCGTCGTGTTCGCGGGAGCTGAATACGGCAACGGCTCATCGCGGGACTGGGCCGCCAAGGGCACTCGCCTGCTCGGCGTGCGCGCGGTGATCTGCGAAAGTTTCGAACGCATCCATCGCTCCAACCTCGTCGGCATGGGCGTGCTGCCGCTGACTTTCGAAGACGGCGCGTCCTGGCAATCGATCGGTCTCAAGGGAGACGAGACGGTGACGATCCGCGGTTTGCAGGGCAATCTGAAGCCGCGTCAGAAGCTGACGGCTGACATCGTCTCGCGCGACGGCACGCTGCATCGCGTCCTGCTGCTCTGCCGCATCGACACGCTGGACGAACTCGATTATTACCGCAACGGCGGCATTCTGCATTATGTGCTGCGCAAGCTCGCGGCGTAATCGCGTGGTCCGATTACGGCATTCGCGCCTCATTTCAGCGATGATGGCCTCACCGCGAATTGAGTGGCGGGTGAGCGAAAGGCAGCCTATGAAAATGCCGGCCTCTCGCGCTCGGAAGCGTGCTTCCCTTCATAACGCGGGCACACGTCGTGCCGCGATTTCGGTGTGGCCTCGATGATGTCTCAAGGCTGTTCGTCGCGTGATCGTTTGTCTCGACTGTTCGGCGTTTGCGCGCTTGGCGTTTGCGCGTCCGTCGCGGTCGTTCGTCCGACCCTGGCGGATCCGCGCGCCGTGGTCGAATTGTTCACGTCGCAAGGCTGCTCGTCATGTCCGGCCGCCGACAAGATTCTTGGCGATCTCTCCAAGGATCCCTCGATCGTTGCGATGAGCATGCCGATCGACTACTGGGACTATCTCGGCTGGAAGGACACGCTGGCCGACAATCGTTTCACCGCGCGCCAGAAAGCCTATTCGATGATGCGCGGCGATCGCGATGTCTACACGCCGCAGGTAATCGTCAACGGATCGGCTCATGTGATCGGCAACGATCGTGCAGCGATCGACACCGCCGTCCGCGATACGCGGAAAAACGACGAGGTGATGTCCGTGCCGGTTTCGATGGCCATATCGGGCAAGCAGCTCAATGTGTCGGTGGCATCCGCCAGGGCCAACCATCCTTCCGATCACGGTGAGATCTGGATATGTGCGATCGCAAAGGCGGTGCCCATCGCGATCGGGCGCGGTGAGAACGGCGGCCGCGAAGTGACCTACCACAACGTCGTGCGAAGCTGGCTCAAGGTCGGTGACTGGACCGGCAAGGCCGGCACCTGGGCCGTGCCGATCGAGAACATTGCGCGCGATGGCGTCGATGCAGCAGTGGTCTACGTTCAGGACGGCAATCGTGACAGGCCCGGTCTGATGCTCGGTGCGGCCTACACCCCGCTTCACTGACTCGCTTCTTTCATGAGAGCTTTTTCAAGCGAAGCCTGTCCTCGGCCTTGATCCGAGGATGGATACCGGTACGCGGGAAGAAAACGCGTCAAGCATCATGGGAGCCCGTTTCTGGTTCCACCAGAAGCGGACGAACTCCGGCAATCGTCCGATGCTCATGCCGGTTGCGGCAACGTCATCGCCTCCGTGCTGCAGCACTTTCGAACGCGCGCGATCATGCATCAGCGTCGGTCAGCACCGATGACCACTTTCCGAGATGCCTGCCCGAGATGAATGCCTGCGCAAAAAGAAAGGACCAGCTTTCGCCGGTCCCAAGCCGTCCAGTTATGAGTTCCCTGCGAAGGGGCCCGATCCTGACGACCCCGGGGGGCTGGGGGCTGAGGATCCGGTGCCGAAAGAATCGGGCCATCGCAGAGAAGCTTTTCTCGCAATACAGCGGGGCGGTTGCTTGACGGAAATTGGGCTGCATTATGATTTTTGATCAGCGATTTCGTGAGTGCGGTGTTCCGAGCGCGCCGTTTTGACGCAACGTGCGGGATCGGTTCCGGCAGGTTCTGTCGAGACGAGGCCCCTTGCGGCGCGGCCCGTCCGGCGCGATCATGTCGTGACCCTGACAGGAGGCGCCGATGAGTTCGCCATCGGACGACGTCGATCCAAGCGAGAACCGCACGGCAGAACGCAGTCCCGCCGTGCTCCCCGTTTCCAGCCGGGTGACGTTCAATCGTCTCGAACTCAATCGCATCCTCAATCTTTATGGGCGCATGGTTGCCGACGGTGAATGGCGGGATTACGCGATCGATTTTCTGAAGGACCGTGCGGTGTTTTCGATCTTTCGCCGCGCCTGCGAGGTTCCAATCTACCGTATCGAGAAAGACCCGCGGCTGACGCGCAAGCAGGGCGCCTATAGCGTGATTTCGGCCAGCGGGTTGATTCTGCGGCGGGGTCACGAACTCGATCGCGTCCTGCTCGTCATCGACCGCAAGCTGGCGCTGATCTGAGGGCAACCTCTCTCGGTCGCCGTGTCGTCGCCGTGGGCGATATCGCGGGCGGCCTTTTGCAGAAAATTTGAAAACGCGAACGACCGCGCACGCCATCGGCCGGATCGGCGACGGGGTCAAACAACCGCTTTTGGAATCCGTCAAGCAAACGCGGGATAAGCCGTGATCGGGGAGTGACAAAGCGTCGATATTTCCCGAGGATCACTTGATCCGAAGAGGGTGAACGAGGCTGTTGGCGGTGGCTGGCGCGAGAAGACTTCTAGCCGGTTTTGCAATGGCTTGCGGCGCGATGGGGCTGGTCTCGAACCATGCGGATGCGGGGTGGTGGTCGCGCGCCCCGGCTGATTTCGAGGAATGCGCTGCGAACGCGCAAAAGAATGCGGCGTCGTCCGAGGACAAGGACAAACGGCTCACGGCGTGCGAGGTCCAGTTTGCCGGGCGACGCAAGCCCGGAGGCGGCTATACCTACTTCGACTTCATGCAGAACCGGCATTTCGACATCGCAGGACCAAACCCGACTGCGGAAGAGCAGAAATACATCGACCAGCAATATGCCGCCTTTCTCAAGGACCAGCGCCGCAGCATCATCGCGGCGGCGTTTTTCCGGAAGCAGCAACAGCTAGAGCGGACCCAGATCGCGACCCCGGCTGTTCCCAAGCCGGCGCCCGATCCTCATATGCGCGCCGGCAGCATCAAGCCGGCGGCAGCGCCGAAAGCGTTGGACAAGCGCGCAGCCGCGCTTCCGCTCCCCCGTCCCAGGATCATGCCTCGCTGTGAAAAGGAACTTTTCTCGGCCTGTGGCTGGTCGCAGATTTCGACCGGCATGCAGACCCTAAAAAGGGTCCTGTTCGGCTCGTCCTCCGGCAAACATGAACGAAGCTAATGAGCATGAGGCCGAAAGGCCGCTCCGGCTCCGGGGTGGAACCGGTTTCGGATTTGCTGGATCACAAGGATCAGGCTGGTTCACGAAGCTGGATCAGACCCCGAAGCGGTCGCATCGGATGAACACGGATCCATCCATCATGGCGCGGCTTAACGGTAATGTTCCCGCTCGCGAAAAGCGACGCGCGGGTTGAGGCCGCAATGGGCGTAGGTTCCCGACGCCGTGGCCATGCACTGCCGGTAGGTCGAGAACTGGCAGTTTCCGGGATAACCCCATTCCCTGCCTTGCAGGCAGTACCTGTAATCATAAGCCGAAGCCGGCGAAGCCGCGGCTGCGACCATCAGGACGAAAGCCGTCAATAAAGCCGCGCCAATCGGATTGCGCATTTCGCATCTCCTTTGTGAAATGAACTTTGTGAAATGAACAAATCGCAAATGAGGACGTTCCAATTGTCCTCGGCTGATGCGAAGAACAATCGAACCGGTTGGCGGGAGCCGTCTCGCGGATATCGTCGTGACGCTCGCCGCCGAGTGGATAGTCGTACTATTCCGCGCTGCTGACCAGCTTGATCTTCGGCGTCGCGGCCTCGACCAGCTCATGATAGGCATCGAGGTAATCCAGCGCCATGCGTCGCGCCGTGAAGCGCGCCTCGAATTCGGCCCGGATCGTCCTGCGGTCGAGGGTCGCCAGACGGTCGACGGCGGCGACGGCGCTGATCTCGTCCTCGACGATAAAGCCAGTCAGGCCATCCTCGACGATTTCGGCGACCGAGCCGCGATTGTAGGCGATGACGGGAGTTCCGCACGCCATGGCCTCGATCATGACAAGGCCGAACGGTTCGGGCCAGTCGATCGGTAGCAGCAGCCCGAGGGCGCCACTGAGGAAATCCGGTTTTTCGCGGTCGCTGATCTCGCCGATATACTCCACGAGCGGATGGTCCATCATCGGGCGGATGAATTCATCGAAGTAGTCCTGATCGGCCCGGTCGATCTTCGCGGCGATCTTGAGCGGGATGCCGCAGCGAATGGCGATCTTGATCGCGCGGTCGACGCCTTTTTCCGGAGCGATGCGTCCAAGGACGGCAAGATAGTCCGGTCTGACGGGCCGCGGCGTCAGCAGATCTTTTGGGAGTCCGTGATGGATCGTGCGCAACCAGCGGGCCTGGGGCACCGGACGGCGTTGCGCATTCGAGATGGAAATGACCGGAATTGATGAAAATGTGTTGAATACCGGCTGATGCTCCGGAAGATCGAGCCGTCCGTGAAGCGTCGTGAGAAAGGGCGTCGGCTGCCGTGAAAACAAGGAGAATGGATAGTAGTCGAGATGGAAATGGAGGATGTCGAATTCCTCGTCGTCGCACTTCCGACGGACCCGTTCCAGCATGACCATATGCAGGGCGTTCGGATCCCGCACGGCGCCATCGAGCCGCAGGGCTTTCGGCCACATCGCATCGAGCCGGGCCGAGGTGTGAGAATCGCCGCTGGCGAAAAGCGTCACGTCGTGACCCAAGGCGACGAGCTCCTCGGTCAACCAGTGAACCACGCGTTCAGTGCCGCCATACAGTTTCGGCGGGACAGCCTCCGTCAACGGAGCAACCTGCGCAATGCGCATCTAATCGTCTCCTGTCACATTTACGTTTTCATGAGATTTAAAAGCCCTCGACAGCGCCAGCTTCGCCGCTTCGGGGAACGCATTCGCGTCAGCGCAGTTCCCTACATTCTTCCACATTGTCGTCTTGCTGATGCCATCACAGCCTTTCAGATAGGCTAAGCAGTCAATGCAACGAAGTTTCTGCGTATTGACGGCTTTTCTGAGGGTCTTGTGGGGCGGCTGGATCCGAGGAGACGTCACATCCGATCAACTCTGAAAGCGCCTCGGTGGGAATGCATGAACGATTTATCGGGATATGCCGGTCGGCCTTTCTCCTTCGTGATGCGCTATTGCCGTCAGCGATCGGCTTCGCATCTCGCAATCCTTTTTTGCGTTGTGGCGGCGGTGGCCTGTTCGGTGGGAACGCAATACGGCGTGAAATCGCTGGTCGATGCGCTGGCATACGGGCCTGCGCACAGCGGGGCGGTGTGGCTGGCACTTATCTTTCTCATTGCGCTGATCGCCGCCGACAACTGTCTCTGGCGAATCGCAGGCTGGGTCGCGAGCTTCACCTTCGTCGGCGTCACCGGTGATCTTCGCCGTGATATTTTTCGGCATCTCACCGGCCATGCGCCGAGCTATTTTGCGGACCGGATGCCCGGGATGCTGACGAGCCGGATCACGGCGACATCGAACGCTGTGTATACCGTCGAAAACATGCTGCTCTGGAACGTATTGCCGCCCTGCATCGCGACCATCGCTGCGATTGCATTGATCGGAACCGTCAGTCCGGCGATGGCGGCGGGCCTGACGATCATCGCCGTCGTCATGATTGCCGCGATGTTTAAAATGGCGGCGGCGGGAAAGCCCCTGCATGATGATTTCGCCGACAAGGCCGCGGCGGTTGACGGCGAGATGGTCGATGTCGTCAACAACATGCCGCTGGTCCGGGCGTTCTGTGGGCTCCATCACGAGCATGACCGTTTTGATACGACAGTCGGACGGGAGCTGAGCGCGCGCGGACGGAGCCTTCGCTATCTCGAAAAGCTCAGGATCACCCATGCCGCCATTACCGTCGTGCTGACGATTTTGCTATTGGCATGGGTTATCACGCTCTGGCAGCGCGGCGGCGCCACGACCGGCGACGTCGTGCTGGTCTGCACGCTCGGCCTCTCGATACTGCATGCGACGCGCGATCTGGCGGTCGCTCTCGTCGACATCACCCAACATGTCGCGCGCTTGTCCGAAGCCGTCGCGACGCTGCTGGTTCCCCACGAATTGACCGATCATCCCGAAGCAGAGCCGCTGCGGGGCCATGGCGCGGCCGTCGCATTCAACACCGTCACGTTTAGCTATCCCGGCAGTCAGACGGTGTTCGAACGGTTCAATCTCCGCCTTCAGCCCGGACAGCGCGTCGGACTGGTCGGTAAATCCGGCGGCGGCAAGTCCACGCTGTTCGCGCTGTTGCAGCGGTTCTACGATCTCGAGCGCGGCAGCATCACGATCGACGGCCAGGACATTTCGCGGGTCACGCAGCAGAGCCTGCGCGCCGCCATCTCCGTGGTGCCGCAGGACATTTCCCTGTTTCATCGCTCCATTCTCGAGAACATCCGCTATGGCCGTCCAACGGCGAGCGACGACGAGGTGCTGCGAGCGGCGATCGCGGCGCGTTGCGATTTCGTCGAAAGCCTGCCTGAAGGGCTCGCGACCATGGTCGGCGATCGCGGCGTGAAACTCTCCGGCGGGCAGCGCCAGCGCATCGCCATCGCGCGTGCCTTCCTCAAGGATGCGCCGATCCTGCTGCTTGACGAGGCGACCGCGGCGTTGGACAGTGAATCCGAAGAAGTCATCCGCGAAGCACTCGGTCGCTTGATGCGGGGCCGCACCGTGATTGCGATTGCGCACCGGCTTTCGACGTTGCGTGATTTCGATCGTGTCATTGTGCTCAAGGATGGAAAGATCATCGAAGACGGTCAGCCCGGCCGCTTGATTCGCAAGGACGGACACTACGGGCAGCTCGTCGCGAAGGAGATGAGCCGCCTCTCGGTTCATGCGGCCTGAGGCCGTCCGGGGCCGCGCGATGGGAATCCGGCAGGGGTCAGAATGACGGCAATCAAAGCCACGGCACAAATCACACTCATGCCGTCGCCCGATGGCGTTGTGACAGAGTCGCCGTTCTATATTCCGATGACGGGTCCCTCGGCCCGCCCGCGCCGCACATTGAAGCACGACGATACCTTCGTGGTGCTCGACAGTCACGGTGATATCGGAGCGTCCGCAGGAGGACCCGACGGTCTGTTCAATACCGACACGCGCTATCTCGCCAGACTTGAGATGGTTCTCAACGACATGCAGCCGCTGCTGCTCGGCTCCAATCTGCGCAACGACAATTCCGGCCTGACGGTCGATCTGACCAATCCGGATATCTACGACGGCGACCGGATCGTGTTCCGCAAGGATACGATCCATATCGTGCGCACGGTCTTTCTCTGGCGCGGCACCGCGTATCAGCGGATCGGCATCCAGAACCACGGCGAGCAGACTGCGAGCTTTGATCTTTCCCTGCTGTTTGACAATGATTTCGCGGATCTGTTCGAGGTGCGCGGCGAGCGGCGGGCCCGCCGTGGCGTCGGCGCCGGCGAACTGTCCGATCCGTCGACCGTCGTCCTGTCCTATATCGGTCTCGACGACATCGTTCGAACCTCGCGCCTGCACTTCGAGCCGCGCCCCACACGCCTGTCCGTCAACCGCGCGATCTATCATCTCGATCTGTCACCGCAGCGGACAACCGCAATATTTCTCACCGTGTCCTGCAACAAGCCGGCGACGGAGGTGCCCGCTCCGTTCTATCGGGGCCTGCTGGCGCATCGCCGCGAAATGCGGCGCGCCTGGTCCGGCGCGACGAACATCGAGACCTCGAACAATATCTTCAACGAGGTCGTGTGCCAGTCGATGGCCGATCTGAATATCCTGATGACGCAGACGCCGCACGGCCGCTATCCCTATGCCGGCATCCCCTGGTACTCGACGACGTTCGGGCGTGATGGACTGATAACGGCGCTGCAGATGTTGTGGATCGATCCCGGCATCGCGCGCGGCGTTCTCAACAGGCTCGCGGCGTTCCAGGCCCAGGTCGTCGATCCCGGCGCCGATGCGGAGCCGGGAAAGATTCTTCACGAAATGCGCGGCGGAGAAATGGCCGCGTTGCACGAGGTGCCGTTCGAGCGATACTACGGCAGCGTCGATTCGACGCCGCTGTTCGTGCTGCTTGCGGGACTCTACGTCGAGCGCACGGGCGATAAGTCGATCCTTGAAGACCTGTGGCCGGCGATCGAGGCTGCGCTGAACTGGATCGACGGGCCCGGCGATCCCGATGGGGATGGCTTCGTCGAGTATCGGCGCGCGTCCGAACAAGGGCTCGCCAACCAGGGCTGGAAAGATTCGTTCGACGCGATCTTTCATGCCGACGGCACACTTGCGGAAGGCAATATCGCGCTGGCCGAGGTGCAGGGTTATGTCTTTGCCGCCAAGCGGTCGGCGGCGCGGTGCGCGAGTGCGCTCGGTCTGACCGATCGCGCCCGCGAACTGGAACGCGCCGCGGAACACCTGGCGTCCCGGTTCGAGGAGGCGTTCTGGCTGCCGGATCTGCGCACCTACGCGCTGGCGCTCGACGGAAAGAAACGGCCCTGCAAGGTACGGACATCGAACGCCGGACAGTTGCTGTTCACCGGCATGGTCCGGGAAGAACGGGCGCGTATGGTCGCCGCCGATCTGATGCGGTCGTCGCTCTTCACCGGCTGGGGCATCCGCACTGTCGCCACCGGCGAAGCGCGTTACAATCCGATGTCCTATCACAACGGCTCGATCTGGCCGCACGACAATGCGCTGATTGCGCTCGGACTTGCGCGATACGGCCTCAAGCATTCGGTCGAACAGGTCTTCAAGGGACTATTCGATGCGGCAACCTACATGGATTTGCGGCGGTTGCCGGAATTGTTCTGCGGGTTCCGCCGTGAGCCGCGGCGCGGACCGACGCTTTATCCCGTCGCCTGCTCGCCGCAGGCATGGGCGAGCGCCACCCCCTTCACGCTGCTGGAAGCGGCGCTGGGTCTGGAGTTCGATGCCGCAAGGAACGAGATCAGGCTGCGCAATCCGCGGCTTCCGGCATTCCTGAACGAGATCATCCTGCGTGGACTCCATCTCGGCGAATCCAGTGTCGATCTGCGCCTGCGCCGCCACGACGAAGATGTGTCGCTCGAGGTGTTGCGGACGCGAGGTCACATTCAGGTGTCGATCGTTCTGACGCGCTAAACCGCTTTCGCGCGCCGCGATTTCAATTGGGCAGCGAGGACTCATGTCTCGAACAGGTTCGACGAAAGCCGTTCTTTCGATCGCCGTCCTGGTGCTCGCCGCCACGTACGCGATGGCCGACGACGCGGCTCAACCGCAGGCCGATCCCGCCCCCGCAAGTCCGCCGGTAGCAGCAAGTCCGCCGGCGGCCGCAAAGCCTTCGGACAAGGCGACCGCTCCGCCGCCGTCGATTACCGTGATCGGTCCCGCCGATGCGCATAGCGTGCTGGGACGCGAGGTGCGAAGCACGAGCGGTCAGGACATGGGGCGGATCGTCGACGTGATCGTGGACCGGGCTGGCGCGGTTCGCGCCGCCGTGATCGATTTCGGCGGCTTCCTTGGGGTCGGCAGCCGGAAGATCGTGGTCGACTGGAATGCGCTTCGCTTCGGCAAGGTGAAGGGCGCGAGCGACAGCATCAGTCTCGAACTGACGCAGGACCAGGTGAAGGCGGCGCCGGAATACAAGGAAGGCGCGCCTGTCGTGGTGCTGGGCGCATCGGGAACTCTTCAGCCTCTCAACCTGGGCCCTTGATAAGGAGATATCCAATCTGTTTTCGCAACTGGCCGACGGTCGCTCGATCCGGATAGCGCGCCCCAGTGGCGGGCGGGCGTAGAGGGTGTGAATCCGGTGCCCGGCATGCAGGACCGTCATCCCTCGGCGCAAAGCCAGCGTGGCCTCGACTGGTTCATTTTCTTCCTTGCCGACCTGCAGACCGGATTCGGCCCCTTCGTGGCAGTCTATCTCACCACGCAGAAGTGGACGCAGTCCGAGATCGGGCTGGTCCTGTCGATCGGCGGGATCGTCGGTCTGATCGGTCAGATGCCGGGCGGCGCCGTTGTCGATGCGGCCCGCTCGGAGCGTCTGGTGGCGGGGCTCGCCGTCGCCACGATCGGCGTCAGCGCGCTCGCCTATGCGGCCTGGCCGATCTTTCCGGTCATTGCGCTGGCGGCGATCCTGCATGCCGCGGCGAGTTGTGTGCTCGGCCCTGTGATTGCCGCCATCAGCCTCGGCCTTGTGGGGCCGCGAGCGATCGGCGAGAGGCTCGGACGCAATGCGCGCTTCGCCTCGCTTGGCAACGGCGTGGCGGCGGGAGTGATGGGCCTTGTCGGATACCTGCTGTCGAGCCGCGCGGTGTTCGTGGTGAGTTTCGGGTTTGCGGTCGCGACGGTGCTCGCACTGGCGCGGATCCGCGACCGGGAAATCGATCCGGAGCAGGCCCACGGAGCGATCGAGCGCGCCGAGCCGGATCCCGCTGCGACCAGCGTCCTGCATCTTCTGCATCGGCGACCGCTGTTGGTCTTTGCCTGTACGGTTTTCCTTCTCCAGTTCGCCAACGCGGCCATGCTGCCGTTGATGGCGGGCATCGTGACCGAACGTTCGAGCGAGGGCGCACCGGCGCTGATCGCGCTCTGCATTATCGTCCCGCAGGCGATCGTCGCCTTGATCTCGCCTTCAGTTGGCCGCAAGGCGCAAGCCTGGGGGCGCCGCCCGCTGCTCATGATCGCCTTCGCCGCGCTGGCCGTTCGAGGGATGTTGTTTGCGACGGTCCACGACCCGTCGCTGCTGGTCGCGGTGCAGGTGCTGGACGGCATCACCGCCGCAGTCTTCGGTGTCATGATCCCGCTCATTGTCGCAGACGTCGCCTTCGGCTCCGGTCATTTCAATCTCGCGCAGGGCGTCATTGGCACTGCTACCGGAGTAGGGGCCTCGCTCAGCACGGTAGTTGCCGGCACCATGAGCGATCACTTCGGACATGGTGTTGCGTTCACGGGATTGGCCGCCGCCGCATTATCGGGCCTGCTGGTGGTCTGGACCCTTATGCCTGAAACCCGCCTTGCGGCGGAGCAGCCCTAGTGTGGTGGTTCAGAAGTTCGCTTTATTGCCCAAACGAGTCCGTCAAGCGAACTCCTGAGCCTAAACCACACTGGAATCATAAAGTTGCTGCTGTCCCTTTGATTCCGAAGTTCGCATCAAAGGTTGCTGCAAGGGTATGCGAACTTCGGAATCGGGACACTAGCGAGGATCATGAGCCTGCCGCCTAATGGCTCCAGGGTTCCGAACTGCGTTTCTCGAATTCCTTGATCTGCACGTCGTATTCTTCGGCCAGCTTGAGCAGGCGCTTTTCGGTGAACGGATCGGTGCCTTTTGCGAGACGGCGGCAGCGTTCTGCCTGTTGTCTCAGGAAATCGATGTCCATGATGCCGTCTGAAATCCTGAATGTCAGTCCGCGTTCAATGCCCGTCAGGAAGAATTCCCCCGAGAATCTGAAACGAAAAGGAAGCTACGCTCACCGGATCAATGCGAATGCTGGGTAACCCGCGCAGCAGTCTTGCGTTCCCGGTTATGCACAGGAGTTACGGTGGTTTGAGGAAGGGCAACGCGTCCAAACGCCGCGGATGTCGTGTAATATCGGGAGACTCAAAGGGGCTGCACCGCCGCGCCCGCGGCGATCGCGCAGCCTCGCGGTCGTCGTCCCGCCGGCTCGCCGCGGGTTTGCGGGCAAGGATCAGTTCGTAAGGGTTGGTTCAGCGAGGGTCCATGGAAACGTTGCTGCTTCCCTTTTCGCCGCGCTTCATCGTGCTGACGATCTGTGCCGTGGTCACGGCGCTGCTGGTCGGCCTTGGGATCGAGGATCACGAAACCTTCAAGGTAGTGGTTGTTCCGATCCTGATCTTCGGGGCGTTGACCGCACTCGGTATCCGCGACCTCCTGCAAAAGAGCCATGCCATCCTGCGCAACTATCCGATCTCCGCGCATATCCGTTTCCTGCTCGAGGAGATCCGCCCGGAGATGCGGCAGTATTTTTTCGAGAGCGAAAAGGACGGCATGCCGTTCAGCCGGGACACGCGCTCCGTAATCTACCAGCGCGCGAAGATGATGCTCGACAAGCGTCCATTCGGTACCCAGGAAAAGGTCTATGGCGAAGGCTACGAATGGATGCACCATTCGATGGCGCCGACGTCTCATGCCGAGGAGAAATTCCGCATTACTATCGGCGGGCCGGATTGCACCAGGCCCTATTCGGCCTCGGTCTTCAACATATCCGCGATGAGTTTCGGCGCGCTCAGTCCCAACGCCGTGCGTGCGCTCAACGCCGGCGCAAAAAAGGGTGACTTCGCCCATGACACCGGCGAGGGCGGCGTCAGTCGTTACCATCGTGAAGGCGGCGGCGACCTGATCTGGGAGATCGGCTCCGGCTATTTCGGCTGCCGGACCCGAGACGGCGGCTTCAATGCCCGCGAATTCGCCCGCGTCGCGGCCGACGACCAGATAAAGATGGTCGAGCTCAAGATCAGTCAGGGAGCAAAGCCCGGCCATGGCGGGGTCTTGCCGGCCGCCAAGGTTTCCGAGGAGATTTCCAGAATTCGCGGCGTCGGCATGGGAGAGGACTGCATTTCGCCGTCCCGCCACAAGGCGTTCTCGACGCCGGTCGGCCTGATGAAATTCATCGCCGAGATGCGGCGCCTGTCGGGCGGCAAGCCGGCCGGGTTCAAGCTCTGCATCGGGCACAAATGGGAATTTCTCGCGATCTGCAAGGCGATGGTGCAGACCGGCATCTATCCCGACTTCATCGTCGTCGACGGCAAGGAGGGCGGCACCGGCGCCGCGCCGTTGGAATTCATGGACCACCTCGGAATGCCGATGCGCGAAGGCGTCAACTTCGTCCACAATGCGCTGATCGGCATCAATGCACGCGACCGGATCAAGATCGGCGCGTCGGGCAAGATCGCGACCGGCTTTGATGTCGCCCGCGCCATGGCGCTCGGCGCCGACTGGTGCAACTCGGCGCGCGGCTTCATGTTCGCGCTCGGCTGCATTCAGTCGCTGAACTGTCACACCGATCGCTGCCCGACCGGGATCGCCACGCAGGATCCGTCGCGCAGCCGCGCATTGGTGGTGCCGCACAAGCTTGAGCGGGTCTACAACTATCATCGCGCCACCCTGCTTGCGCTCACCGAGCTGATCGCAGCGGCGGGACTGGAGCATCCGAGCGAGCTGCGCCCGGTGCATTTTTCACAGCGCGTGTCGAACACCGAGGTGGCATCGTTCGACACGCTTTATCCGACGTTGCGGCGAGGGGAACTGCTTGACGGCACCACCGACCCGCGCTTCCGCGACGCCTGGGCGCGGGCGCAGGCGGACTCGTTCGCGCCGGCGGGATAAGGGGGGGTCAGCAGCTTCAAAACTCTCCGTGCAGTCGTCCAGAAAACACATGCACGGGGCCGCGGTCGGCGTTGTAGGCGGGATTCGCGATGAACTGATAGTCGGCGGTCAGGGTGAAGTGCTTGTCCAGTGCATAAGCATAGTACGCTTCCAGCACGCGTTCGCGGCGGTAGTTGAGCTGGCCGTCGCCGACGAGCACGCCGAGGCCGCCGGCGGCGATGAAGTCGCGATGATCCCGCGACAAAGCATTGATCGCGCCGCCAAGACCGATCACATCCTCCGGCCGCCCCCAGCGCGTGCCCTTGATCGAGGTGCCGAGCGAGAGGCTGGCATCGATGTCGGTGAACGCCATGATCTCGGTCTTGCCGTCGTTCCAGCTCCAGCGGCCGAACAGTCCGACATCGTCGGAGAGCGCCTGCTCGAGATTGACTGCATAGCCGTACTTGATGCGGCCGGTACGGGTTAGCGCGATGTCGAGATTGAAAGCGGGATCGTTCAGCGTGTCGCGATAGCTGCCCATGTAGGCGCTGTTGAGCCAGCCGAGGGTTCGAATCTTGCCGGGCTGGCCGAACAGGGAGTGGCGCGTCTCCAGTTCGATTACATATTCGCCGCGCTGGAGCAGGCGGGTGTCGAAGCTGTTGGAGTTCGATTCCGAATCCATCAGGAAGTAGCCGCCGCGTACCGCCCAGTATTTCTGGTTAAGTTCCGCTGTCAGGCCGTAGCTCAGTCCGAGCTTGTCGGCGGAGTAGTCGAAAGCGCCCGGCGCCCATAGCGACCAGTTCATGAAGTCCTTGCGCGTGTCCTTGGCATAGGCGTTGCCGTCGAAGACGTCCGTGACGGCGAACTTGCCGGCCTGAAGTGTTAGCCGCGAGATGTCGGCCTTGCCCGCCAGTTGCGTCGGTTCGCTGGGCAAATCCTCCTGCTCGCCCCCGAAGCCGAAGGTTTGGCGCACAAAAAGCCGTGAAGCGTTGTAATGGGGGTAGGGGAAGTTGGATTTCTGCGCCTCGCCGCTCGGGAAGCCTGCGACGCCGACGGTATCGCTGAGGCCAAAACCCTGCAGCAGTTCGGGATTGTAGTAGACCTCGCCGCCGTCCCAGAGCCGCGCGTTCAAAAACAGGCTGTTGCTCCAGGTCGCCTGATATTGCGCGGCCGGACTCAGGCTGTTGGCGCCGGTGTAGGGCGCGCGGAACGACGGATAGCCCTGGCCGAGATAGGTGGTCTGGCCGTGAATCTCCCAGCGGTCGGATTCGGGATCGGCGAGGGCCCCGACATGGCGGTCCGCGATTCCGCTCGAGCCACCGAGCTGACGGTTGAGCCCGATGCGGATCGACTGAAAATCCATCGTCGAAGCGTATTGTGCAGCCGACGGGAACTGAACGGCAGCCTTGTCGAACCGGTAATAGAGATATTCGAGCCGGGCGCTCCAGTGCGGTGCAAAGGCGTATTCGAGGCCTGCGCCGGCAGCCCACCCGAGACGCATGTCAAGCGACTTCTCCTGATCGCCCGACGGCAGAGTGTTGAGATAGCGTTCGCCGGTAAAGGCAAGGCCGCCACTTGCAAAAGCGAGCCACGGGCCTGTTGCATAGCCGATCCGTCCGCGCGCTGATCCGATGACGTCCCATTGGTGGGTGATGTCGGAGCGCGCGGTGGCGAGCTTCGACACAATCGAATTGGACTCGATATAGCTCGGAAAGGAAACGTCGGCTTCGAGGCCGAACAACAGGCCCGAGGGAAGCCGGTAATTATAGCCGGCCTGGACGCCCCCGATGGAGCCGCCGAAACCATGGCTACTCTCGGTGGAGGCCGGATCCAGGAGGGTCGCGGCCGATCGGCCGCCGCCGAACCCGGCATGGATGCCAAAATAAAGGCCGGTCCAATCCACCGCCGGTCGGACCATGGCTTTAACCGGCAGGGCGGATGCGTGCAGGTCGGCAGCGACGGCCGGGCCGTCAGGCAGCGCCAGCATGCCCAGCGTCCCCGCGGCGAGCATGATGTGCCGCTTTCGCGGCAGCCGAAATGGCGGGATCACCTTCATCCGGCTGTCCGCTGGAACTGGCCTGGACTTCGCTCAACCATTTCTTGCCTGCTCGTCAAAAGGTCGTCAGCCCGGATGAAGCTGGACCGAATCCGGCCAAGGACTGCGTGATACCGTTATTTTGGCTCAATCGGGTCCATTACCCGGACAAATGTCTCTCCGTTCCCAGATTATAATTGCAACTAATTCGCAATTGCAACTGTAATTGATGAATGAGGGGGTAAAATCGTGACTGCCATTGTTTGACGACAACGGCGCGACAGCGGTTGGCCGGCTGCTGCGCCGCCGGAAGGCCGCCGTGTTAGCTGACCGACGCGACGAAAACGGCGGATGCACGGAAAGCGACCCACCCGAGGAATGGGCAGGCCGTTTTCAGCAGCGGAGACGGTTGGCGCGTCCGTCGCGGAGAGATGACGCGGGTCCTCAATCGCAGACTCGGACGCGGCCGGCATAGTTGCCGTACGAGTCGTACTGGCGAATCCAGCCGCAGCGGCGATAGTCGTCGACGTAGTAACCGTCAGCCGCGATGGCGCTGCCGATCGCGGCTGCGCCAATCACTCCGGCCGCGATACCGAAGCCGAGACCGAGGCCCTTGGCATCAGCGTGCTGTGTTGAACTGGCGATCATGCCGGTAGCGGTGAGGGCAACGAGCGCGGCGGCAGCGATACTGGTCTTGAGCGACATTTTGAAAACTCCATCCTGTTGACGCGGCCTGCCTGGCCGGCACGCTCATTGGTGGAGGCGTCGTCGATTTCGGTTCGAAGCAGTTTTGATTGGTTCGGTTTGTCGTGGTTGCGATGTGGCTCGAAGGGTTAACGGTTCAGCCGTCTGAGCGGCTTTTCAGAGTTGCCGGATCGAACCTCTCCATGTCGGCCAGCAATTCGCAGAACGCGCGTGCGCCGTGCTCGATCAGCCTTTCGCCCTTTTCCGCGGACGCCTGCGTCGCATCGCCCACGGCGCCGCTTGCGTGAAGGTCCTGCGTCTGCCACGCAAATGGCGCCGGCCGCTGGGTGCCGAGCCAGCGATAGCTCTTTTCGATTGCGATGCTCGCGGGGCGGAAGTTTGCGATCCTGTCGCGCCGTACTTCATCGGGATAGCGCGCCAGCATGATCGAGGTTTCAACCGCACCGCCATGGATGCCGTGACGCAATTCCTCCCCATCGAACAATCCGTCTGGCACGCCGAAGCGCGACCACGCGGTGGTGACCGCGAGCATGTGATGCCGCGCGCGCAGGTCCTGCGCCACCATCGTCATCGCCGCATTGTTGCCCCCGTGGCTGGACACCATCACGATCTTCCGGGTTCCGGTGAGCGCCACCTCTTCGCCGAGCGCGGTCCAGGCCTTCAGCGCCGCTTCGTTGGTCAATGTCTGCGTGCCCGGGAAATCGGTATGCTCGGTGGAAATGCCGACAGGCTGCACCGGCAGAAAGATCACGGGTATGTCCTGCGGCAGCAGTTCACGAACGCGCGCAAGATAGGCTTCCGCGATCAGAACGTCGGTCGAAAACGGCAGATGCGGACCGTGCTGCTCGGTCGCCGCCAGCGGCAGCACCGCGATCCAACTCGCCGCCGCGCCGGGCGGCACGTCGGGCCAGTGGATGGCGGTCCAGTCAAAAGGTGGTGTCCGGGTCATATCACGCAGCGTTTCATCGAGGCGGAATGCGGGTTATAGCGTTTTCGAGCAGAGCATGTCCGAGGCCGGGTTTCGCGCCGGGCCGCCTTCCCATCATGAGCCGGAACGATCGAGAGAGTCCAATGATGCGTCTTGTCCTTTTGCTGCGAACGTTAACGGCCGGGCTGGTGTTGGTGCTCGGCCTCGCTGGAGGCGCGGCGGCGGCTGGCCCTGCGCTGGACAAGGTTTCCTTTGGCACGAACTGGGTCGCCGAGGGCGAGCACGGTGGCTTCTTTCAGGCGCTGGCCGACGGCACCTACAAAAAATATGGCCTCGACGTCACCATCGTTCCGGGCGGCCCCAATGTGAACAATCGGGTTTTGCTGATCTCCGGCAAGCTCGATTTCTTCATGACGGCGAACACGCTGCAATCGTTCGATGCGGTGGCGAACAACGTGCCGGTCGTCGCGGTTGCCGCGATGTTCCAGAAGGATCCGCAGGTTTTTCTCGCGCATCCTGAATCGAAGGTGACGAAAATCGAGGACCTGAAGCCGCTCACTCTGTTCGTCTCCAAAGAAGGCATCGCCAGCTATTTCCAGTGGCTCAAGTCGGAGTACGGTTTCAGCGGGGAGAAAGTCAAACCCTACACCTTCAACGCGCAGCCCTTTCTCGCCGACAAAAACAGCGCGATGCAGGGCTACGTGACCTCGGAACCGTTTGCGGTGGAAAAGCAGGCCGGATTCAAGCCGACTGTGATCCTGCTTGCGGATGCCGGATTCAATCCGTATTCGACTCTGATCGAAACCCGCCGCGATCTGGTCGAGCACAAGCAGGATCTGGTGCAGCGTTTCGTCGACGCCTCGATCATCGGCTGGTATACTTACCTGTACGGCGACAACACGGCCGGCAATGCCATGATCAAGAAGCTCAATCCCGAAATGACCGACGGTCTGCTGGCCTATTCGGTGGCGAAGATGCGGGAGTATGGCATCGTCGATTCCGGCGACTCCTTGCGCGATGGCATCGGCGCCATGAGCGACACGCGTTATGCGAGCTTCTTCGACAAGATGGTGCTGGCGGGCGTGGTGCGGCGGGATATCGACTTTCGCAAGGCTTACACGCTGCAGTTCGTCAACAAGGGAGTCGGCCTCGACTTGCGGCCCGAGAACTTGAATCCCAAGAACCTGAATCCCAAGAATCTGCAGCCCGAGAAATAAAATCCGGTGCCGATGATCGAGCCCGCAACAGCGCCATCCGAGTCCGGCACGAGTCCGCGCGCGGGTGACGCCGTGAGCATGAAGGGCGTCACCAAACATTATGCGGGCGGTGTCGCAGCGCTGGGACCGCTTGATTTCGATGTGAGCAAAGGCGATTTCGTATCGCTGCTCGGGCCGTCCGGCTGCGGAAAATCGACGGCGCTGCGGATCATCGCCGGCCTGAGCGAGCCGACGTCCGGTGCGGTTCGCATTGCCGGGGATGGGCGCTCAATCGGCTTCGTGTTTCAGGAACCGACGCTCATGCCATGGGCAAGCGTGCGCGACAACGTGGCGCTGCCGCTGAAGCTTGCGCGTCGTTCACGCTCGGACATCAAGGGACACGTCGAGCCGGCGCTGGCGCGGGTGGGATTGTCCGAATTCGCAGCCGCCTATCCGCGCGAACTCTCCGGCGGCATGAGGATGCGGGTGTCGCTGGCGCGCGCGCTCGTCACCGATCCGGATATTCTTTTGATGGACGAACCCTTTGCCGCGCTCGACGAGATCACCCGCTTTCGCCTCAACAACGACCTGCTGGCGCTGTGGCGCGACTTGCGCAAGACCGTCATCTTCGTCACCCATTCGGTGTTCGAGTCGGTCTATCTTTCGCGCCGCGTCGTGGTGATGACGCCGCGCCCCGGCCGCATCAGCGCCGAGTATCGCATCGACACGGCCGAACCGCGGGGCGAGGATTTCAGGACGTCGGCGGAATACGCCGCCTATTGCCGCGAGGTATCGATCGGGTTGTCGCTGGCGACCAGCAAGGGAGCGCCCCGCCAATGACCGTGTCCGGTTCATCGGCTGCGCCGGCCGGCAGTGACGTATCGGAGCGCGATCGGCGAGCGCCGTTCGCGCGCGTGCTGTTGCCGGTCGCGGTGCTGGGAGCCGGCGTGCTGGTGTGGCATTTGGTCGTGCAGGTCTACGCCATTCCGCCCTATGTGCTGCCGGGCCCCATGCTGGTGGCGGCGACGCTGGTGCAGGACTGGCCGATCCTGTGGCAATCGCTGCTGACCACCTTGCTGACCACGGCGGAAGGTTTTGCCGCAGCAGTGGTGGGCGGCATCGCGCTGGCGTTGTTGTTCAACCAGTCGAAATGGCTGGAGCATGCGCTCCTGCCCTATGCGATCATCCTGCAAGTCACGCCGGTGATCGCGATTGCACCGCTGCTTCTGATCTACCTGCCGCAGCAGACCGCGGTGGTTGTCTGCGCCTGGATCGTCGCATTCTTTCCCGTGCTGTCGAATACCACGCTGGGCCTCAATTCGGTGGACCGGAATTTGGAAGGAATGTTTCGTCTCTACGGCGCATCGCGGCTGCAAGCGCTGCGTTATCTGAAGCTGCCGGCCGCGCTGCCCTACATTCTCGGCGGATTGCGCATCGCCGGGGGCTTGTCGCTGATCGGAGCGGTGGTTGCGGAAATCGCGGCGGGGTCGGCGGGCGCCGGTTCCGGGCTCGCCTACAGGATCGCGGAATCCGGCTACCGGCTCAACATTCCGCGCATGTTCGCGGCGTTGTTGTTGCTCTCGGTGGCGGGCATCGTCATTTATATGTGCCTTGCGGCGGTGTCGTATCTGATGTTGCGGCGCTGGCACGAAAGCGCGCTCGGGAGGGAGAACTGATGGCCGCTGATGGCCCGCCGGAAAAGATCGAACTCCTGGTCTACGGACCGCGCAAGCCGACCATCGACAACGGCTTTGACGACGTGTTCGTGCTGCATCATTGCGAGCAACACGCCGATCTGGAACGGCTGGCGCCGGCCGTCGCCGGGAAAATCCGGGGCATGGCCGTCACCGGTTTGGTTCCTTGCGGCAGCGCGGTGCAGGCGCACTTTCCCAAACTCGAAATCATATCGACCTTCGGCGTCGGCTATGATCACGTCGATACGGGCTACGCGCGCGAACACAAGCTTGTCGTCACCAACACGCCCGACGTTTTGACCGAGGAGGTCGCGGACGTTGCGCTCGGCCTTCTGATCGCGACACTGCGCGATTTTGTCAGGGCCGATCGTTACGTGCGCGAGGGATTGTGGGCGAAGCGGAATTTTCCTTTGAGCGCCGGCTCGCTGCGCGACCGCAAGGTCGGCATGGTCGGCATGGGCCGGATCGGCCAGGCGATCGCGAGGCGGCTCGATGCGTCGCGGGTCCCGGTCGTCTATCACTCGCGCCGTCCGGCCGCTTGCGTATCCTATCGGCACTATCCGGACCTGATCGAGATGGCAAAGGCGGTCGATACGCTGGTCGTCATCACGCCCGGCGGCGCATCGACGGAGAAGCTGGTCAATGCCGACGTTCTGACGGCGCTCGGGCCGCGTGGCGTCGTCGTGAATTTGGCGCGCGGCTCGGTGGTCGATGAACCGGCGCTGATCCATGCGTTGAAGTCCGGCGTTATCCTGGCGGCCGGCCTCGACGTGTTCGCCCATGAGCCGCACGTCCCGGAGGAATTGCGCGCGTTGCAGAACGTGGTGTTGTTGCCGCACATCGGTTCGGCGTCGGTGGTGACGCGTAATGCGATGGACCAGCTTGTCGTCGACAACATCACGGCCTGGTTCGCCGGCAAGCCGCCGCTGACGCCGGTGCCGGAAACGCCGGTGGAGGGACGCTAGATGGCGAGCACAGACGGCGGCAAGCCTGCGTGGCGGAAGCGGGGACTCATCCTCGCCGCCGTCGCGGCATTGATGACCTGCGGATCGGCCGCATCGGCGCAAGACGCGTCCGCATTGAAAAAAGGCATGATCGGGCAGTGGGAACTGTCGACGACCGAACGCAGCAAAACTTGTGTCGTGACGCTCAAGGGCGATTCATCGCCGCACGGTCTCAAGCTCGAACTCGAGCCGGGCTGCGCGGCCTCGCTGCCGTTCACGAAGGACATCGCGGGCTGGACCGTCGCCGGTCTCGATATCGTGCGCTTGCAGAGCGCCACCGGAGAACCGGTGATCGATTTCACCGAAGTTGAGAGCGGCATTTTCGAAGGTCGGCGGGAGAATGAAGGCATCTACATCTTGCAAAACCTCGCCGAAGCCCGTTCGCTCGCCAAATCGATGGATCAGATGATCGGCGACTGGGCTTTCGTTCGCGGTAACGGCCAGACGGTCTGCGGCATCACGCTGACCAACACGGAGGTCCCGCCAGACAATTTCCAGGCTTTTCTCAAACCCAAATGCGATCCGGCGATCGCCGGCTTCAAGCCCGAGGTCTGGCGGCTTGAGCACGGCGAAATCCTGTTGGTGTCGGCGAGTGGCGACACCTGGCATTTTCAGGCGGACGACAATGCGCAGTGGCGACTCGTTCCCGACACCGCGAATCCGCTGATTCTCGTGAGGCAATGAGGGCAAGTCAGATCAAGAACCTGGAGTCTTTCACCATTTCCGTGAAACGGTGAAAGACTTTAGATCAGCCGCAGCCCCTTGAGGCTGGCGTGGCCGTTCTTGCCGACGATGATGTGGTCGTGCACGGAAATTCCGAGCGGCGCCGAGATGTCCACGATCGACTTTGTCATCTGGATGTCGGCCTGCGACGGCGTCGGATCGCCGGAGGGGTGGTTGTGGATCATCCCCCTAAAATCCGAACCGCATTGATATTCCAGACATTTTTCTGGATTTCGGTGGAGCTGGTGCCGGGGAATGGGGCATGTTCCCAATGATCGACCGTGATTATCACGGCTGATCACCGGTGAGTTCAGTGAGTCGCCTTGATGCACGGCAACTCACTTTATTCCTTCCGTCCCACGCTTCAAGCTCGTCGATCGGATAGAGGACGGCTTTGCCAATCTTAACGAACGACGGGCCGATCTTCATCGCACGCCAGTTCCGAAGCGTTCCAACCGAGACGCCGCCGCGATAGCGCTCCGAGACTTCCTCCGGGGTAAGAAATTTGTTGTCCAATGTCAGCCTCCCTCGATCGACAAGGTGGTGTCGCTCATTCGATGGTCATCGAGCGCGAGGCGATTTCCTTGAGTACAATGTCACCCGACGTCACCATTGGGCGTGCTTGTTATCGGTCGCTCACGCTGTTGCACGAGTGACCATGCAGCGCGGAGGTGAAATTGGGGAAGTCTGATTTTATCGGAGTAGGGAATGCGGATAGCCAGGGTTAGATATAGGACGGTGGAACAACCGTGCTTGGCTATTCCTTGTTCAAGATCGCTCGTGCATTTAGTCCTTGCTCTCCGAAGGTGGAGGCCTCAGGTTCGAAAACTGATGGGTGTGCCGACACGCGGTTGAAGCGATGCTGATCGCGTGATTCCCAGCCCCGACCGCTGTCTGCCCAGGCACTACGAGCGATCTTGCAACCGCCTCAGGGAATCCACCGTCAGGCTATCGCCTTCTCTCGATGCGCATCTGCCTCTCCACGATCGAAGCGGGCGTATCGAAGAGCGAGGGTTGGCAAGACCAGCAGGTTGAGCGCCATCGACGTCATGAGGCCGCCCAGGATAACGATCGCCATCGGGCCTTCGATCTCGCGCCCTGGTTCGCCCGCCCCCAGCGCGAGCGGAAGTAAACCGAGGCCAGTCACCAGAGAGGTCATGAGAATCGGAACGAGTCGATCCGCGGCACCTCAACGGCAGTCTCGAGGCCCCATGCGCGGCCTTCGACCATGACGAGATGTTCGTAATGCGAAATCATCAGGATGGAATTGCGTAGCGTGATGCCGAACAGCGTTACGAAGCCGACCAGTGATCCGAGCGAAAGCAGCCCACCGGTCAAAGCGACCGCAAAGACCCCACCCACGAACGCGAAAGGCAAGTTTATCAGAACCAGGACGAGGTTGCGCCAGTGGCCGGTGACGATCGAAAGCAGGAGAACGATGCCGAGTGCAGCCAGCAGTGCATTCACGAGTAGGTCGCGCTGCGACTGAGCTTGCGCCTCGGCCGAACCCGCAAACTCCACGTGCGCGCCGGGCGGCAACGTAACCTCCTTGGCGATCTTCCGTTTGACGTCACTCACAAAGGACGCGAGATCACGTCCGCTCACGTTCGCGGTCACCGTCTGAACACGCTGCGCGCTCCGATGCAGGACCTGGTATCGCCCGGATGTTTCGTAGACATCAGCTACTTGTTTTAGAAGAACGTAGGCTCCGCCCGAGGTTCGCAG
Source organism: Nitrobacter sp. (assembly GCF_051535215.1). Taxonomy (NCBI): domain Bacteria; kingdom Pseudomonadati; phylum Pseudomonadota; class Alphaproteobacteria; order Hyphomicrobiales; family Nitrobacteraceae; genus Nitrobacter; species Nitrobacter sp. The sequence goes on from NZ_JBPPLY010000013.1 coordinate 29,249, forward strand.
CGGGAGATCGCCAATCTGCGTGAGCCTGGCGCGCGCCTGCGCATCGAGGATCACGGTAACGTTGAAGACTGCATTGCCTTCATATGCCTGCCCGACTACATCCCCTTGGTAGGCTGTGCGAATCAACTCAAGCACTTCCACCGCGTCGATCCCCCATCGCTGTAGGTCGGCAGGACGGAGCGTTACGTTAATCTGCGGCATCCCCGGCGGAGATTGTAGCTGGACATCTACGGCGCCTGAAACCTCGCTCAGTTCGCGTGCGACATCCCGTGCAGCTTTTTCAAGTGAATCGAGGTCAGCGCCGTAGACATTCACGGCGAGCGCGGCGGTAAAGCCCGATACCGTTTCCTCGACCCGTTCCGCCAAATAGGTCTTGAGCGAGAAACTGATGCCAGCGAACTTCGCAAGGGCTGCTCGCATGTGCGTTTCGGCCACGCTTTGATCGTGGCCGGAGAGGCCCGGCTGCAGGTCAATCTCGAACTCACTGTAGTGGGGCCTACGGTATCCACGCCGGCTTCGGCACGCCCTGCGTGCTGCGCGACGCTGCGCACGCCCGGAACCTTTCGGAGGGCTTCCGTGATCAAGCCTCCGATCCGAAGTGACTCATCGAGCGAAGTGCCCGGTATCGCCGAGACGTGGAGGATGAGATGTCCTTCCCGTAGGTCGGGTAGGAACGTACCGCCAAAGAACGGCAACATCGCCGCGCCCGCGATGGTAAGGGCAAAAGCCGTCGCGATGACGAGCCTCGGAAAGCGCTCGATATGCCGGAGCAGCGTCTCATAATAGCCGCGCGACCAGCGGACCATTGGCGGGTCCCGATGCTCTCGTCGGCTCTTTCCGACGAGCAGCACCATCGAAAGTGCGGGCGTAACGGTCAGCGCGACCGCGAGGGAGGCGAGCACCGCAAGGATGTAGGCGACCCCCAAAGGTCCGAACAGACGGCCGCCGACGCCCGAGAGCGTGAGGACAGGCAAGAACACCAGCAAAACGGCGAAAGTCGCGTACACGACCGCGCTGCGGACCTCGAGGATCGCATCGAGCACGACGCGCCCCTCAGTCCTCGGTTCAGCCAATCGGCGATTTTCGCGCAGTCGGCGCACAACGTTTTCGACGCCGATCACAGCGTCATCGACCACCTCGCCGATAGCAATCGCGAGTCCACCGAGCGTCATGGTGTTGAGGGTCTCACCCATCCATTGCAGGGCAAGCACGGCCGCGATCAACGAGAGCGGGATCGCGGTGCAACTGATGATCGAGGTGCGCCAGTCGAACAGGAAAAGGAACAGAACAATGATTACAAGCGCACCGCCGATCAGGAGGGCGTGCAACACATTTTGGGTTGCCGTATCGATGAAATTGGCCGGACGAAACAGATCCGCATGAAGTTGAACCTTTTCGCCCTCAGCGCCGGCCGCAGTTCGTGCAGTGCAGCTTCCACCCGCGTCGTGACGTCCCGCGTGTTGGCCCCGTATTGCTGGCTTAACATTAGCACGATGCCAGGCCGACCATTGATGAGACCGGCACCGATCGGCGGCTCGGGAGCCATGACGACGTTCGCGACATCGCCGAGCACGATGCTTGCGCCGCCCTCGTGCATCAGAACGGTGCGGGCGACTTGCTCCGGCGTCAAAGACTGGCCGAAGGTCTGGAGGGTCAAGCGCTGATTGACCGTGTCAACGAAACCGGCACCCCGCACGCCCGTGGCCTTGCGCGCGGCAGCCAAGACATCGTTCATGCCAACCCGAAATCGGATCAGATCATCCGGACGGACCTGCACCTGTAGAGATCTCACGTCTCTGCCGTAGATCGAAACTTGCGCAACACCTGGCACAGCCAATAGGCGCCTCGCCACGGTCCAATCCGCGATGGTGCGCAAGCCCATCAGCGAGCGCTGCTCGGATGTCAGACCGATGACGAGCACCGTGCCAGCCGTGGGGGTCAACGGCGTCATCGCGGGAGGTAGGACGCCTTGCGGCAGCCGGGTGGCGACCACCGCGAGACGCTCGTTGACGAGTTGGCGCGCGCGGTAAATGTCGCTGCTGGGGCGGAATACGACCGTTATGACCGACAACCCCTGGATCGAGGACGAACGCATACTTTCGACGCCCGCCAACCCGTTGATGGACGTTTCGATCGGCTGGGTGACAAGAACCTCGACTTGCTCTGGGCTCAGGCCGGGCGCTTCCGTCTGGATCGCGACTTGCGGCGGCGCGAATTCGGGGAACACGGCGTATTTGGCGCTCGCAAGCGAACACAGTCCGTAGCCCAATAGCGTGCAGAGCACGATTCCACGGAAGCGAATGGCGAACGAGACAAGGGCAGCTTGAGGCCCCGCGTGGCTGCCGAGACGGTTGTCAGTCATTGTCAGCGCTGGCCCGAAGCTCGCTCTTGGCCTCCTCGGAAAGGAGGACCTGCGCGCCGCGGGTCACGACTTCCGCGCCGACGGGAAGGTCCCGCACGACGTAATCGTCGTCGGAGACCGGTTGGTCGGTGTTGATCGGGTGCCGCTTGAACGCCTCGGGGCCGACGCGCAGGTACACCCAGGAGCGCCCCTGCCAGCGCACGATGGCTGTGTCCTCGACGAATACCCCCTCGTATGTCTTGCCAGACGGCACATAGACCGTCGTGTTATACCCGGCAGGAGGCCGCTGTCTCCCTGCGCCGTGAAGAAGTAGCTCACGCCCTGAATGCGCGCGTCTGTCCGTGTTGCGGGTGAGAGGTACTGGAGGTCGATATTGGCGTCACGCGTGGGCGCCTGCGCGAGAGCTGTCCGAGGAGGGGCCGCCAAGGTGGCGCCGGGTTGTAGCGTTACCTGAACCAGAAACCTTTCGCGCTCGATCAGTCGGACAACGGTTGGCGAACGCTCGATGATTGCCCCGCCGATCAGCGGCCCCCATTCCTGTTGCGCCGTCGCCCCTAAGGTTCTCACCTGCGATTCAGCGGCGGACAGTGCGGCCTGCTCGGTCCGAAACGTTCCTTCAGCGGCTTCGGCATCCTTCCTGGGGAGAGCTGCGGACTGCGCCAGATTCTTCGCGCGCTCAAATGCGCTCTTTGCGACGTCGAACCTGGCCTGCGCCATCTGAAGCTGAGCGTAGGCATTGGCATAGCTGTTGGTGAGTTCGGTGACGCGGGCGATATCGAGGACGGCGCCGTAGGCACGGAACTGTTCGGGATGGGGTTCCACGATCAACACCGTGGTCTGAAGCCCAATTTGCTTCTGCTGTTCCGGAGAAAGCTTGACCGTTGTCGGATCGCCAGCGGCCAAACCCAACGGCTGAGGGTGAATGGCGGGCTGGGCCCGCCCGATTTGGGCGGCACCGACCCAACATGACAGAGTCAGCACAAGCAGCGCCGCGCGGAGTGCGGCCACAGAGCGCACCTGTTGGCAAAGCATATTTAGGCTTTCATAGAGCGTGTGGACAAAATAAATGTTACAGCCGTAACATCTATCTCGGATATTGAATCGGTTCAAGGAGCGGCTGGCAGGGGACCGAACGAGGTCTGCCCAAGTCGAATCAAAAATCATGACAAAAGAACGCAGCCGCGCAAAAAAAGCGCGTCGTCCGGAAATCAAAGAAGAGCCACAGGCCATAGAGTCGAAGTCCGGGAAAGCCCGCCAAGGCGGTTCTCGGTCATGGCTGCTTCTGACCTACAAGGTGCCCGCCGAGCCGGCAAAGCGCCGCATTGCGCTGTGGCGCAAGCTGAAGGCCTTGGGGGCCATCTATCTGCAAAGCGGCGTATGCCTGTTACCGAAAATCGACGCACACGAGCGACGTTTGAAGGTCCTGCAGAACGAGATCTTCGAGATGGACGGGGACGCGGTGCTTCTCGAAACCGTTGGGCTCGACCACGCACAGGAGCAGAGGGTGATCGCTCGATTTTCGGCCGAGCGAGATGAGGCCTATCGCGAATTCATCAGTCGCTGCGACGACTTTGACGGCGAAATCGCGAAGGAGCGCGGCAACGGAAAGTTCACCTATGCCGAGGTTGAAGAGAACGAAGAGGATCTGACGAAGCTGCGGGCGTGGCTCGATAAAATCGTCCGTCTCGATTTCTACGGTGCCTCGCTCCGCGAGGAAGCTGAGGAACGGTTCGCTCGTTGTGCAGCACTGCTGGATGAATATGCGCGCGAAGTGTTCGAGGCGCAGGACGAAAACAGCACAAGCACCAATTCCGCCTGAAGAGGCAGACCTTCTTTGGCTGTGAAGTCCTGCTCGGCGGCGACGCCAAGCGCGTCGTCAACGCCCGCGAACAGAAGAGATGAGATGGACAAGATTACGGAGAAAACCCCGGTCCACGAAGCGCGGCACGGCATTCCCGCCGGCGTGTGGGCGCTGGGCTTCGTATCGATGCTGATGGACATATCGTCGGAGATGATCCACGCGTTGTTGCCTGTCTACATGGTGACGGTGCTCGGGACCTCGACCCTTGCCGTTGGCATCATCGAAGGCATCGCTGAAGCGACGGCCTCGATCACCAAAGTTTTTTCGGGCGCTCTCAGCGACTGGCTAGGCAAGCGGAAGTTTCTAGCCGCCCTCGGCTACGGGCTTGCCGCGTTCACCAAACCGATCTTTCCGCTCGCCGCCTCGCTTGATTGGCTCGTCGCCGCCCGTTTCATCGACCGTGTCGGCAAGGGTATTCGCGGCGCACCGCGCGACGCCCTGGTGGCCGACATCGCGCCGCCCGAGCTGCGCGGGGCCGCCTTCGGCCTGCGTCAGTCACTCGATACGATCGGCGCCTTCATCGGCCCGCTACTCGCCATCGGCCTCATGTGGCTGACGGCGGACCATTTTCAGACGGTGTTCTGGATCGCCGTCATTCCGGCCTTCCTGTCGGTCGCGCTGATCCTCGTCGTGGTCAAGGAGCCGGAGCGGTCGAGGGACCTACGCAAAGTTCGCATGCCGCTGCATCGCGAGGAGTTACGACGCCTCGGCTCGGTCTATTGGTGGGTCGTAGCGGTCGCGGCGGTGTTCACGCTCGCGCGCTTCAGCGAAGCATTTCTCATCCTGCGCGCCCAGTCGATCGGTCTGCCGTTGGCGCTCGTCCCGATCGTGCTGGTGCTCATGAGTCTCGCTTATTCGGCCTCGGCCTATCCGATCGGCGTTCTCTCCGACCGGATGGATCGCATGACGATTCTGATACTCGGCATGATCCTGCTCGTCCTTGCCGATCTCGTGCTCGCCTTCGCGGGTAGCCTTTGGGGCGTCGGCATCGGCGTCGTGCTCTGGGGGCTGCATATGGGCTTCACCCAGGGCCTGCTCGCGGCCCTGATAGCCGAAGCGGCACCCGCCGAACTGCGCGGCACCGCCTTCGGCATGTTCAATCTGGTTGCCGGCTTGGCGCTGCTGGCTGCCAGTATAATCGCCGGCGCGCTCTGGGATGTGATCGGTCCGCAAGCCACCTTTATGGCTGGCGCGGCTTTCGCCGTGCTGACTACGTTGGGTCTGCTGCTTGTTCGCGGCCAGATGAAACACCCGCGCTAAGTTTGAACAGCAACACCGACACTTTCACAAGATGCCGACGACGAGATAAGGATTCAGAATTGCAGTTACACGACGTAGACGCCGCAGCGACGCGTGCCATCAACAGTCTGGCTGGAGCGAGCACCACCATCGATTTTCTGATGATCTGGAGCTCGGCGCTCGGTATCCCGCTTCTTGTTTTGGCGGTCGCCGGGCAATGGTGGCGGCACGACGACCGGCAGCACGTTCGGCATGTATTGGTCGCCGCCGGGTTTTCCTTTCTCCTCGGCCTTGCAATCAACCAGATCATCTTGTTGTTCGTCCATCGGATACGACCTTATGACGGTGGCATCACGCATCTTCTGATCGATCGCAGCGCCGATCCGTCATTCCCCTCCGATCACGCCACCGCGACCTTCGCCATCGCCGCGGCCTTTCTGCTGCACGGCATGCGGCGGCTTGGTGCGTGGTTTCTGGCAGCCGCCGTACTTGTGACGTTCTCCCGAGTCTATGTCGGAACGCACTATCTCGGCGACGTTCTTGGCGGCGCCTCGACCGGGATTGTCGCCGCCATGCTGGTCCGCTCGCTCTATAGGGAAGGGACGCGGGCCGATCGCATGATCACCAGCATTCTTTAGGGCCAGTGCGGTAATCCGGGCGCAGAAAAGGCCCAGTTATCTTGGCTGTGGTTGAGCTTGAGGCGACAGAGCTTCGATGATCCGGCAATCAGCAACGGTGCCGCAGCGGCATTGATCGATCATGCTGTCCAGCTCGCGGCGCAACGCGCGCAAGTCGGCGATCTTTCGATCGACTTCAACTCGATGCTCTCTGGCAATGGCATCGACGGCTTCACACGATCGGTCGCGCTGGTCGGCCAAATCGAGCAATGCGCGGATCTGGTCGAGCGAAAAGCCAAGGTCGCGCGAGCGCCGGATGAAGCTTAGGCGCTTGAGGTGCTCCGCTCCATAGGCGCGATAATTGCCCGCCGTCCGGCCCGGCGCGGCCAGCAGCCCGATCCGCTCGTAATAGCGGATGGTCTCGACCTTGGTGTCGGTTCCTCGCCCCAGTTCTCCGATCGTCAGAAAATTGCCTGTCATGGCCTTGACCCTGTAGTTGCTACAGGGTGCATATGGGTCGTCATGTCTAACTTGTCGAGGGGATCCCAATGGCAGCCGACGGCAAACTTGGCTTGGGCTCCTTGATTTTGTGGCGACTACAGAACGTTGGGTGCGCTCACGATTCGAGCCACGCTCAAGAAAGTTAAGCAATTCAGGAGTTCATGATGACCGCAGATGCCGGGACAAGGAGCACGTCAAGCTCGCTACGCTTCAAGGTCGACGGCTTGGATTGTCAGAACGAAGTTCGGATGCTTCGTGCCGCGGTCGGTCCGGTCGTGGGTGGCGATGACAAGCTGGCGTTCGACACCAAGGGCGGTATCATGGAGGTGGCGGGCCAGGGCATCTCGTCTCTCGATGTAATCGAACAGGCGGTCGCCACGACAGGGATGCAAGCCAAGCTGTTGCCGCAGCCGGATAAACCGACGACATCTGCGTGGCTGTTCAAGGTTGAAGGGCTCGATTGCAAGAACGAGGTCGCGATCCTCAAGCGCGAAATCGGTCCACTGGTGGGTGGTGACGACCGGCTTGCTTTCGACACGACAAAGGGACTGATGACGATCGCGATTCAGCAGCGGGTCTCGATCGACGACCTCTTGCGCGGCGTCTCAAAGACCGGAATGTCCGGTGCTCTCGTCGAAGATGGTACGGACGACACCTTACTTCTGCGCGTGCACGGTCTCGACTGCAAGAATGAGGTAGCTGCTCTAACCCGGGAACTGGGGCCGCTCGTCGGCGAGGATAAGCTCGCCTTCGACACTGCGCAGGGCGCCATGACCGTTGCACCCCAGAGCCGGGCAACGCTCGAACAGATCGAGCAGGCGGTCGCGCGGACGGGAATGCGGGCGGAACCGTGGTCATCGCCAACCCCTCAAGATTCGGCAACCTGCGATGCTGTTGGATTTGCGTGCAGTTGCGCGGTCGACGTGCAGGAAGCTCTCAGCCCGCCGCTCCCAACCAATCTGCCTGGTGGCGTTATCTATCGAATCCACGGCATGGATTGCGCCGACGAGATCGCCGCCCTGAAGCGCGAAGTTGGCCCGCTCGTTGGCGAAGACAAGCTTGCCTTTGACCTCCTTAACGGCCGCATGTCGATCGACATGACGCCCGACGCCACGTTGGAAGCTCGCATCGAAAAGGCTGTCTCACGTGCAGGTCTGCGGGCGGAGCCTTGGACCGAGGGCGCGACAAGCGAGGCCGCGCAGGCAGAAGAACGCCGAAGGCGCATTCAGTCATGGCTGACCGCTGCGAGCGGCGTTTTTGCTGCGCTCGGCTTTGCGGTCCACGCTTGGCTCTTAGGCGGTATTGTCGCGGCCTTCGAGGCTGGCGAACACGGTGCAGGCGCAACGCCGCTGGCGAGCATCATTCTTTATACGCTCGCTGTGCTGTGTGCGGTGCGCTATGTCGCCCCGAAGGCTTGGCTCGCGGCACGACGCCTGCGTCCCGACATGAACCTCCTGATGGTGATAGCGGTCGTAGGCGCGATCAGCATCGGCGCCTGGTTCGAGGCTGCGACGGTCTCGTTCTTCTTCGCACTGGCTCTTGCGCTTGAAGCGTGGAGCCTCGGCCGGGCACGGCGCGCCGTTGCGGCTCTGATGGAGCTCGCGCCGTCCACGGCCCGTATCAAGCTCGATGATGGTAGCGAGCGCGATGTTCCGGCAGCCGAGGTTCGTGTCGGCTCGCACATCATCATTCGACCTGGTGACAAGGTTCCGCTCGACGGCCGGGTGGCCGCTGGCGAGAGCGAGGTCAATCAGGCGCCGATCACCGGCGAAAGCGTTCCCGTCTTCAAGTCCGAAGGAGACGAGGTCTTTGCAGGCACCATCAATGGCGAAGGCGCCCTCGACGTCGTGACCACCAAGGCCGCGAACGACACGACGCTCGCGCAAATCATCCGCATGGTCGGCTCCGCGCAGGGCCGACGCGCACCGAGCGAGCAATGGGTCGAGAAGTTCGCACGCGTCTATACGCCGGTTGTGATGGTGCTCGCGATCGCTGTATTCCTCATCCCGCCCCTGTTGCTCGGCGGTGGTTGGGAGATCTGGTTCTATCGCGCCCTCGTGCTGCTCGTGATCGCCTGCCCCTGTGCCCTTGTGATCTCGACGCCGGTAACGATCGTAGCCGCCCTCGCAGGAGCGGCGAAGCAAGGCGTCCTGGTGAAAGGCGGCGTCCATCTCGAAACGCCGGCGCGTCTGAAGGCGATCGCCATGGACAAGACCGGGACCCTCACCGAAGGACGCCCTCAGGTCGTGGAGATCGTCGCGCTTGGCAACCGCAGCGAAGGCGACGTTCTTCGGCTGGCCGCAGCCCTCGAGGCCCGTAGCGAGCACCCGATAGCGCGCGCTATTCTGGCAAGAGCCACGGAAAGCGGCATCGCCGCGCAACCGGCCGAGGCGGTCCAGGCCATCACGGGTCGAGGCATGACCGGCCGCGTCTCCGGTCGCGACGTCTGGCTTGGGTCGCGTCGGTATCTCGATGAACGTGCGATCAGCTCGCCGGCCATTTTGGAGCGCGCCGGCGCTCTTTCCGACGCGGGCCGCACCATTGTCGCCGTCGGCAACGACCAAGAGGTTTGGGGACTGATCGCCGTTGCCGATGCCGTGCGGGCAGAGGCCAAGGAGATCGTGGCCGCGCTCCATCGCGCTGGCGTCGAAAAGGTGGTGATGCTGACAGGCGACAACCGGGCCACCGCCGAGGCGATTGCCAAGCAGACCGGCATTGACGAAGTTCGCGCCGAGCTTCTGCCTGGTGACAAGGTCGCCGCCGTCGAGGACCTGGTTCGGCGTTATGGGGCCGTCGCCATGGTTGGCGATGGAGTCAACGACGCTCCTGCCATGGGCCGCGCCAATCTCGGCATCGCTATGGGCGCGATGGGTAGCGATGCGGCCATTGAAACCGCCGACGTTGCGCTGATGTCGGATGATCTTTCGAGGTTGCCCTGGCTTGTGCGCCATTCGCGAGCCACGCTCACCGTTATTCGACAGAATATCGCCTTCTCGATCGCGGTAAAGCTATTGTTCACGGTACTGACCATCATCGGTCTCGCGTCGCTTTGGGGCGCGATCGCCGCCGATGTCGGCGCGTCCCTGCTGGTCGTCCTCAACGGGTTGCGCCTCCTCAATCACGGACAGCGCCAGACGGAAGGTGGTCCAACCGGCGGCGCAAAAATTCGGACAGATGAGCGTGGGCATTCCGTCGTGGCTCGCCCCGCACCTGCGCATTGAACCAACAGCGGTCGCCCTGTGTTGGGGCGGCCGCTGCCGGCAGAGAAATGCCGACCTGAACTCCAATAGCATGAGGAATTGTCGTGGCCGGAAGCTCCCGTAGAGATCGCGCGATATGGGTTGGTGGCGGATTTGCCGCCGCGCTTCTGTTCGACGTCGCAACAAAGTGGTTGATCCTCAATGTCGTTATGGTCCCGCCGCGCATTATCGAGGTTACGCCCTTTTTCAACCTGTCGCTCAGCTTCAACACTGGCGTCAGCTTCGGCATGTTTCAAGATCTTTTTCTCGAGCGTCCGCTGGTGCTGGTCGGGATCAAAGTGGCGATCACGGTCGGTCTTCTCGTTTGGGCAATGCGGACCCACAGGATTGTTGAGGCCACGGCTCTTGGTTTGATCGCCGGCGGCGCCGCCGGCAACATTGTTGACCGCGTGCGTCAGGGCGCTGTGACCGACTTTCTCGATTTCCATGCCGCCAATTGGCATTGGCCTGCCTTCAACATGGCGGACGTTGCGATCGGCGTTGGCGTTGTGCTCCTCTTGGCGAGATCGTTTCTTTCGTCCCGACCGGCACTCTGTACTCAGGAAGCGTCCAGTAACGGAAAGCGCTGAGGATGGTGGCGCTGGATATATCTCTGCTCGGTCTGGCGACAGCGGCCACTGCTGGCGCTATCTCTTTCCTTTCTCCCTGCGTCCTGCCCCTCGTTCCGGGCTACCTGTCCTATGTTGCTGGTGGTGCCGGCACGACTGGCAGCGGCGGTGTGGCATCTCGGCTTCACATCTTCCGCCCGGCGCTCCTGTTCGTGCTCGGGTTCACGACCATCTTCGTGCTGCTTGGAATCAGCGCGATGGCTCTCGGCGGCGTTCTCCAACGCTTCCAGACGGAAACCAACTTGATCGGTGGAGCTTTGATTATCGTCTTCGGATTGGCGATGACCGGGCTCGTCCGCCTCCCGATGTTGATGGCCGACCATCGATGGAATGGGCCTCGTCAGGTCAACGGACCGGTCGGTGCCTTCTTGCTGGGCGTCGCTTTTGCCTTCGGGTGGACGCCATGCATTGGCCCGGTGTTAGGCTCGATCCTTACGGTAACTGCTACTTCGTCGGGCAATGGTGCGATTCTTCTCGGAGCTTACGGTCTCGGACTCGGCGCACCCTTTCTGCTCACGGCCCTCTTCATGGGAAACGCAGCCGCCGCATTGAAGCGCATGCGCCACCTCGGCGTCGCACTGAATATCGGCGGGGGAGCCGTCATGATCGGTGTCGGCATCCTGATGATGACCGGCAGATTGCAGGAGATCGCAATCTGGATGCTGACGACGTTTCCGGCGCTGGGAGGGATTGGTTGATGCGCACACCACCGCATTTGATGGGCGGCGTGGTCGAATCTCTGCACGTTATCTTACTGCAATTTGATTTTCGAGGAAGCAATGATGGACCATCGCTCAGATGAAATACGTGCGCTCTTATTTCTGAATCCGCAGAGTCGCAATGGGAGCGGTCGCGCGGCGAATGACGCTGTTCGACAACTTGAGGTCGGCGGGATCACGCTCACGCCAAGCCTGTGCCACAAACCGGAAGAGATGAGACACGAGATCGCCCGCAGAGCACAAGAAGTCGATTGTGTGATCGTCGGCGGTGGTGACGGAACAATTAACGCGACTCTCGCCGGCTTGGTGAACACGGGACTGCCGCTTGGCATCTTGCCACTCGGCACGGCAAATGACCTTGCTCGGACACTTTGCATTCCGAATAACCCAGTAGCGGCGGCTGCAATTATCACCGCAGGCTACAAGCGCCGGATTGACGTCGGCCAAGTCAATGACCAGTTCTTCCTGAACGTTGCGAGCATGGGGCTAGGCGTTGAACTTGCGCGTAGGATGACTGGTAACCTCAAACGGCATTTGGGGCGGCTTAGCTACCCGCTAGCGGCGGTTAAAACAGCAATCTACATGAGGCCCTTTACGGCTGAAGTCATTACTACCGACAGCACCATTCAACTTCGAAGCTTGCAGATCGCTGTTGGCAATGGTGTATATTACGGCGGCGGCATGGCCGTCTACGAGGCTGCGGCAATCGACGACCAATGCTTAGATTTTTACAGTGTTGCGCCGCGACAATTTTGGCAATGGCCGCTCTTACTGGCTGCCTTTCGGCGGGGGCGTAACCGAAATTTGGGCGGCATGCGGGCTTTCTGCAGCTCAGGGCCTCTTGAGGTCCGCACGGATCCGCCACTCCCAATCAATACCGATGGTGAAATTACGACCTTCACGCCCGCCAGGTTCAAATTGCTGCCGCTCGCATTGACCGTCTTTGCGCCGGCGGCTCGGGCCTGACACCAACGACGCTGATGTGAAGGGCGGCGCATCGTGCCCTAAAATCGTGGTAGTGTTGCACCCTGAAACTTGATATTGCAGACCTCGATGAAGCGAACATCTACCCAGAGAGGGACTACACGGGCATCGGCTTTTCGCCGGGTGCTGACGGCGTTCCTTGCTGCGGTATATCTGGTGGTTGGATTTGCGGGCGAGATTTCGTGCGCGAAGGAAACCCTCGTCTCGACCAGCATAAGCGCCGCTCTGGACAAGGGCGACGAAGGCTCGAAAAAGGCCCCGACTGTGGTCGAGCATTGTTCCACTTGCGCCCCCATCACAGTGCCCGTGGCCGCGTTGGTCTACATACCAGCCAGCATGTCCCTGCAAATGTCGTTCTCAAGCGACATTGCTGTTGACCTTGAAGTGCGCCTGCCTGAACCGCCACCCCCCAAACATCTGATCTGAAGCCTTAGCCGCAGCGCGTAACTCAGTCGCGTTGTAGTCTTTTCGCTATTCAGGTCGGTAATATGCTTTCGGTTCGAGTGGCCGTGCGCCTGACGTGCGCACTGCTCATACTTACAGTTCCCGTCGAGGCTGCCGAACGTTCTTCGCGCACCATCTCGCTGCCTCAGGCATTACAGCGTGCGTTGGCTGCGAATCCGCGATTGACCGCGGCCGAGCGTGATATCGGCATCGCGGGCGGCCTCCGCGTTCAAGCCGGTGCGCTTCCCAACCCAGAGGCCTCGTTCGAACTCGACAACGCGCTCGGAACGGGGCCGTACAAAGGGGTTCGGTCGGCCGAGACGACCCTGCAACTTAGCCAACTCGTCGAACTGGGTGGCAAGCGGGAAGCACGCGTGGCGGCCGGCGAGGCCGGCATCGGCATGGCCGTCTGGCAGCGGCGGGCGACGCGACTGGAAGTCCTGTCCGAAACAGCGATTGCCTTCATCATGATTATCAGCGCGCAGCGGCGCATCGAGATCTTCGATGAGCAAATAGCGAGCTTCGATCCGCTGATTCCATTGTTGCAAAAACGCGTCCAGGAGGGCGCGTCCTCGCCTGCTGAAACGCTGCGGGCGCAGGTCGCCGCAGACCTGTTCCGGGTCGAACGGGAACGCGCCAAGACACTGCTGGCTACGGCGCGTCGCGATCTCGCGGTCCTAATGGGGGATGCCAGCCCGCAGTTCGGCAAAGCCGTGGGACGGCTGGCAAGTACCGGTCTACCGCCGCCGTTCAACGCCGTACTCCAGGCGATCGACGCTAATCCGCAATTGGCGCGCTGGACCGCTGTCACTGCGCAGCGCAATGCCGAACTCCTTATCGCCCGACTGAAGGCCATTCCGGACCTACGCATTTCAGCCGGCTGGCGGCATTACCAGGACACGAACGACAACGCGGTGCGACTTGGCGTTTCGATCCCGCTTCCGGTCTTCGACCAAAACACCGGTAACATCATCGCGGCACATGAGACGCTCGCGAAGACAGATGCGGAGCGGGCGATCAACAAGCTGGTGCTGCTCAGCATCGCCGGCCGCGCCTACGATACCCTGACTGGTGCTCTGGCGGAGCTCAAGCTGCTGCGGTCGTCGGTCATTCCCAACGCCCGCAGCGCCGCCGAGACGATCCTCAGCGGCTACTCGCAGGGTCGCTTCACGCTGCTCGAATTGCTCGACGTTCGGGGATCGCTGCTGCAGGCGCTGCTGCGCGAACAGGAGGCCCAGCAGAATTTCCATATCGCCGTGGCCACAATCGAAGGTCTCGTCGGCAATCCGTTTTCGCTCACGCATCAGAGTTCGCGATGATGAAGGCTATTGTCCGCTACTCCGTGTTCATTCTGGTCTCCGCCGCGCTTGCCTACAGCGGCTATCAGATGCTGACGCCCGCAGCGCCGAAACCAACCCCAACCGAAAAGGCCGAAAAGGAAGAGCACGCCGACAGCGTCACGCTGAGCGATGCCAAGATCGAGACGGCAGGAATCGAGCTTGCGAAAGCATCGTCCGGCGTGCTGCGCGACAGCCTGTTATTGAACGGAATGGTCCAGCCCAACCAGGAATCGCTGGTGCAGGTCACCCCCCGATTTCCCGGGATCGTTCGCGACGTGCGTAAACGGATCGGCGACGTGGTCCAAAAGGGCGATGTCCTAGCTGTCATCGAGAGCAATCAGAGTCTGACGCTGTATGAATTGAAGGCGTCGCTCGGCGGTACGGTGATCGATCGACAGACGACCTTGGGCGAGTACGTCTCCGAGCAGAAACCGGCCTTCGTCGTCGCAGACCTATCGAGCGTGTGGGTGGACTTCTCCGTCTACCGCCGCGACCTGAAGCGGGTCAGCATCGGCGACCAGGTGTTCATCGATCCCGCCGACGGCGGCCCCGCGATTGAGGCCAAGGTTTCGTATCTGTCGCCGGTCGGCAGCAGCGACACCCAGAGCGCGATTGCCAGAGCTGTGGTGACGAATTCGAAACAGCGGTTGCGTCCCGGGTTGTTCATCACGGGCCGGCTGACCCTGTCTGCGAAGCGGGTAAGCGTCGCAGTGAAGTCGTCGGCGCTACAGACCTGGGAGAATCGCACGGTCGTGTTCGTCCGTAACGGAGGGAAATTCGAAGCGCGGGATGTCGAGGTCGGAGAGCGGGATCCGCAGTTCGTCGAAATCACCTTCGGTGTGCTGGAAGGCGACGTCTATGCCGCGCAGAACAGTTTCATCATCAAGGCTGAACTGGGGAAAGGATCGGGAGACAATGACTGATGACGCTGCAATGACGCTGATCACCGCCCTCATCAGGCCGCACATGGAAGGCCACGTGGTGCGCGCGCTGCATGACTTGCCCGACTTTCCCGGCTTCACTTTCGATGAGGTCCGAGGGCAAGGCCGCGGCCGCGGGCAAGGCGGGAGCTACGTTTCGGCGGATACCGATCTGACCTATCACCAGTTTCTGGAAATGAAATTGGTCTGTCGGTCCGAGTTAGCGGATCAGATTTGCGAACGCATCGCGTCGGCTGCCTGGACGGGCAGGAAAGGTGACGGCGTCGTATTCACGACGGCGGTCCATAAATTTGCACGCATCAGGGAAATCGGCAGACACTCGGAAAAGCACGATGATTGATGGAATTCTTTCGTTTGCCATCCGTCAGCGATGGCTTGTGATGATCGGCGTGCTGGGCATGGCCGCCTTCGGTGCCTGGAATTTCACGCGGCTTCCGATCGATGCCGTTCCTGATATCACCAATGTCCAGATCCAGATCAATAGCCGGGCGCTAGGCTACTCGCCGCTGGAAGTCGAACAGCGCATCACGTTTCCGGTCGAGACCGCCATGGGCGGGCTTCCGCATCTCGACAGCACTAGATCGCAGTCGCGATATGGCATGAGCCAGGTCACCGTCATCTTCAAGGATGGCACCGACATCTACTTCGCCAGACAGTTGGTCAACGAACGGATCCAGCAGGTCAAGGACCAGCTTCCGCCCGGGATCGAAACGGCGATGGGGCCGGTCTCGACCGGTCTCGGCGAGATCTATCAGTTCACGGTGGAAGCGAAGCCGGATGCCCGCAAAACGAGCGGCGAGCCTTACACGCCGAGCGATTTGCGCACGATCGAGGACTGGATCATCAAGCCGCAGTTGCGGAATGTTCCCGGCGTCATCGAGGTGAACACTGTCGGGGGATTCGAGAAACAATTTCACGTATTGCCGGATCCCGCGCAACTGATGGCCTACAAGCTCAGCTTCCGCGACGTGATGACGGCGCTGGCGTCGAATAACGCCAACGTCGGCGCTGGCTACATTGAGCGCAACGGTGAGCAATATCTTGTCCGCACACCCGGGCAGGTCGCAAATATTGAAGAAATCAAGGACATCGTGATCGGATCGCGAAACGGCGTCCCGGTTCGGGTTTCGGATGTCGCCGACGTCACGGAAGGCAAGGATTTGCGCACCGGCGCAGCCACAGTGAACGGCAAGGAGGTTGTGCTTGGAACTGCCATGCTGCTGATCGGCGAAAACAGCCGAACGGTGGCGCAGCGCGTGGCGGTCAAGCTCAAGCAAATCGGACGCTCTCTGCCGGATGGCGTCGTTGCACGAACCGTCTACGATCGAACGCGGTTGGTCGAAGCCACCGTTGCAACCGTCGAGAAAAATCTCGTCGAAGGCGCGCTTCTTGTAATCGTGATTCTGTTCATGATCCTGGGGAATTTTAGAGCCGCCATTGCGACCGCGTTCGTCATTCCGCTTTCCATGCTCTTCACCATCACCGGCATGGTGGAAAACAAAGTCAGCGCCAATCTGATGAGTCTCGGAGCCATCGATTTCGGCATCATCATCGATGGTGCTGTCATCATCGTCGAGAACTGTTTGCGCCTGCTGGCGACAGAACAGCACCGGTTGGGGCGCGTTCTCGACCGCCAGGAACGCTTCGAGACGATCCTGGCGGCATCCCGGGAAGTCATCGGCCCAAGTCTCTTCGGAACGCTGATCATCGGTGTGGTGTACATCCCGATCCTGACGCTCACCGGTGTCGAGGGGAAGATGTTTACGCCGATGGCTTTGACAGTGCTGATGGCGCTCACCGGCGCCAGCATCCTCTCTCTGACGTTTGTCCCGGCAGCCGTTGCCCTCCTCGTCACCGGCAAGGTTTCCGAACATGAGAATTTCTTCATGCGTGGAGCGCGTCGGATCTATACGCCGCTGCTTGCCGCTTCCATCCGCAACAGGTTCGGCGTCGCTGCCATCGCTGCACTGTTGATCGTTGTCTGCGGAATCGCCGCTTCGCGGATGGGGGGTGAATTCATTCCAAGTCTCGATGAAGGCGATGTGTCCATGGAGGTGGTGCGAATCCCAGGGACGAGCTTGACGCAGTCGGTTGAGATGCAGGCGATGCTCGAGCGGCGGCTGCTTAAGCTGCCCGAAGTCAAGGAGGTGTTCGCGCGCACCGGCACGGCGGAGGTTGCGACCGACCTGATGCCGCCGTCAACATCGGACTGCTACGTGATGCTGAAGCCACGGAAGGACTGGCCTAATCCAGAAAAATCGAAGGCGGCTGTGGTTTCGGAAATTCAGCAGGCCGCCGAAGATGTTCCCGGAAGCGTCTATGGGATTTCGCAGCCGATCCAGCAACGCATGAACGAACTGATATCCGGCGTCAAAAGCGACGTCGGGGTCAAGATATTCGGAGACGATCTCGAAATATTGGTCCAGTCTGCGGCACGGGTGCAGGCCGTTTTGCAGACGATTCAGGGAGCAGCGGACGTAAAGACCGAACAGGCCGCGGGTCTTCCGGTTCTCACGGTCAAGCTCAACCGTCAGGCCTTGTCGCGCTACGGAATCAGCGTCGGTGATGTCCAAAACCTGGTCGAAATCGCCGTCGGAGGAAAGAGCTCCGGGCTGGTCTTCGAGGGCGACCGCCGCTTCAGCATTGTCGTCAGGCTTCCGGAGCATTTGCGCGCGGATATTCAGGCTATCAGGTCGTTACCGATACCGCTACCACCCCTTGAGAACCAATCCAAGGCGGTGCCTGCAGTGTGGGGCCACTCGCCACTTGCCCAAATCCGTTACGTGCCGTTGTCGGAGCTCGCGCAAATCGATCTCGCGCCCGGTCCCAATCAGATCAGTCGCGAAGACGGCAAGCGGCGGATCGTCGTGACCTCGAACGTCAGAGGCCGCGACCTCGGGTCGTTCGTCGCGGACGCTCAGCGTCAAGTCGAGCAAAAGGTGAAGCTGCCCGCGGGTTACTGGATTGGCTGGGGCGGCCAATTTGAACAGTTGGTTTCGGCCACGCAGAGGCTAACGATAGTGGTACCGATCGCGTTGGCGCTGATCTTCCTGTTGCTCTTCATCAGCCTTGGCTCGATGCCCGACGCGCTGCTGGTGTTCAGCGGCGTACCGCTGGCCCTTACCGGAGGCATCGTGGCCCTCTTGCTCAGAGGCATTCCGCTGTCGATCAGCGCGGGCATCGGCTTTATCGCTCTATCGGGCGTCGCGGTGCTCAACGGCCTCGTTATCATCACGTTCATAGAGCGCCTCCGCAGGGAGGGACACGCCCTTGTGGATGCGGTCCGCGAGGGCGCGCTGACCCGGCTGAGGCCCGTCCTGATGACTGCGCTCGTTGCTTCCCTCGGGTTCGTGCCGATGGCGATCGCGACCGGCGCCGGTGCGGAGGTGCAGCGGCCGCTAGCCACGGTCGTCATCGGAGGAATCATCTCGTCAACCATTCTTACGCTGCTTGTGCTGCCTGCTCTCTATGTCCTGTTCCGGCGCGAGGACATCGAGAGCGGTGAATTGAAAACGCCGGAACCGAACGGAGTGAAATCATGAAATACGTTTTGCTGCTTGTCGCCGCTTTGACGTTTGCCGCCCCGGTTTGCGCCGAAGAATACGAAAAAGGACCAAACGGCGGCCTCATGCTCGACGTCGCCGGCATTGACGCTGAGCTTCTTACCGCCGGGAATACCGTCACCATCAACGTCTTCGTCCCAAACACCCCAAAGCCGGTTTCTACAAAGGGCTTTACTGCGGCAGTGCTTATTGCGGGCGGTAGCGGACGGGAGACGATCACGCTCGCTCCCCAGGGCGAAAATTCGTTGAAGGGAGACGCGAAGAACGCGATAGCTGCGGGCGCGACTATCACATTGACGATCAAGACCGCAGACGGAAAATCCGGCCAGGCCAAATTCAAAAAATAGAAACGCCGATCGTGACCCGAATCCCTTGGTGGATCGAATGGTGATTGGAAACGCAGCATCGTGCCGCCGCATCCGCAATGCGACCAAATTCGTCCGGTTCGCCGGCGGGAGCGTTGGCCGCTTGTTTGGTCTACTGACCCTGTCTTCGCTTGCCTTGCTTGCAGCCGACGCAGGGCGGGACCTGCGGGCGGAAGCGCCAAAGGCAAAGATTGTCGGCTTGGGCGCTGCGACATGCCGCCAGTTCAACGATGACGTCAGATCGAATCCGTTGGTTCGGAGAGACTATCTGGCGTGGGCTCAAGGCTACATGAGCGGAATCATCCTGAGCAGGCCTCCCGGCGTCGATGAGGGGTTGGATCTTAATCCCGCAACCTTCGGCCTCGTCAATCAACTTCAGTTTCTGGAAGATCATTGCGCGAAAAACACGTTGCTGGATTTTTCCGATGCCGTCGAAGCCCTCTACAAGCGGCTGCGTCAGGAGGGCAAGACGTGAATACTGTCATGCTGTTATCGGCGGCGCGCGCCCGCATACAAGGGATGGGGCGTAAACTTACCATAGCCAGGGCCGCAGCTATCTTCTCAACGGCCGTGTCGGCCCAGACGATTCCGACCCAAGGCCAAGTGACCAAAATCGATCAAGGCCAGAACAAGGTGACGCTCAAGCACGGGCCGATCGAGAATCTGGATATGGATGGCATGGCCATGGTGTTCGTTGCCGCCGCCCCGGCAATGCTGAAGGCGGTGAAGGTCAGAGACGAGGTGAAGTTCGAGGCGGAAGGGGTCAACGGTCGTCTCACTGTCACGAAAAGAGAAAGGGCAAAATGACAGCGTCCCGTGCAGGGAGTGCTGTTGCCGGCTCCCTGCGCGGAGATTGCGCGAATGGCACACGGATTTCTGCGATCGAACTTCGACACCTGCGCTATTTTGTAGCGGCGGTCGAGCATGGCAGCTTCCGCAAGGCCAGTGCTGCGCTTCGCGTCCAGGAATCGGCAATCAGCCGCCGCATTCGCGACCTTGAGGGGCATCTCGGCGTCGCCGTTTTCCAGCGATGCAGTTGGGGCGTTGAGCTCACAAGCGCCGGTGAGCGCTTTTTGCCGCGAGCGAAACGCGCGCTTCGCCATGTTCAGGAGGGAGCTGGAGACGCCGCCGTCGTCGCGCACGGGCGAGAAGGAAGGATCAGAACTGGCATTTTCTCCTCGATAGCCTCCGGCTTTCTACGCGAACTTCTGGATGCTTTCGCGAAGGTGCATCCTGGGGTCTATGTCGAACTGATCGACGGAAATCCTTCCGAACATATCGCGGCAATTCGACAGCTTCGGCTGGACGTGGCCTTCATTACCGGAACAATCCATTGGTCGGAATGCGAGACTGAGCAGCTCTGGTCTGAGCGTGTGTTTCTGGTGCTGCCGAGTGGACATCCTCTCTGCAAACATGACGAATTGGATTGGGTGGATCTGTTGGGAGAAAAGTTCATCGTCAGCGACAGGGCGCCCGGCGAGGAGATCCGCGACTATCTGGTCCAGCACCTTGCGGACCTGGGCCAGCATCCGGAAATCAATGCGCAATTCGTCGGGCGGGATAGTATTCTGGCATTCGTCTCCCCCGAGCGAGGATTGACGCTGACCAGCGAGGCGACGACCGCGATGCAGATTCCGGGGATCAGCTATCGGCCGATGCGCAACGAAATCCTGCCGTTCAGCGTTGTGTGGTCGCCGATGAACAACAATCCCGCTGCCGACCGGCTGTTGAACCTCGCGCGTTTGATGGCCTCAAAGATTCGGACATAGAACCCGCTCCGATGACAATACGATTGGGGGAGCGAGAGCGGTCGAGGGGGAAGGAAATCCGGCGCCAGTGCAGGTCAAAGCTTCGCGGAACCGGAGATGCGCCGCGCCTTCGCGAATCCGCGATCCGTGGCGATGAAGCGCTCCAGCATCGGCACGATCAGCTTGGCGGGTTCGATCGGCGTCGCGCCTTCGGCCAGCAGACGGCCATATTCCAAGAGATCGCGATGCAAGGCCGCCGGCAGTTCCAGTGCGATCTTCACCGGTCTGTCGTCGGCGATGGGGCCGAGTTTTAGTTTGGTCATGGGATTATCCTCTGTATGCCTCGAGTATCAAATCTCTCGTCACTACAATCCTGACCGGGAATCCCGGCCGGATGGTCAGCGTCGGCGCGACATTGAGCTGACGGCGGACGATCTGCTGGCCAGCGTCATTGATGGTGTTCTGCCCGCCGCTGCGGATTGCGCGCAGCAGCCGGTTCTCGTCGCTGATGGCGAGTTCGGAGCCAACCGCGAGCAAAGTGGAGAGGCCGGCAGCCTTGGCGAGATCCCACCAGTGGTAATCGACGCCATCTTCAAGCCCGGCATAGCCTTGCGTGTCGGCGCCGGGCTGGCGCTCCAGCACGATGGAGCGACCGTTCGGCATGATGATGCGGTTCCAGACGAGCAGCACACGGCGCTGCCCGAACTGCACGTTGTTGTCATATTGGCCGATCATGCGGGCGCCCTGCGGCACGAGCAGGATGCGGCCCGTGGGACTGTCATAGATGTTCTCGGTCACCTGCGCGGTGATCTGACCTGGCAAATCGGAACGGATGCCGGTGATGAGCGCGGCCGGAATGACGGCGCCGGCCTGGAGCACGAATGGCGAAGCTGGCGCCATGACGCGATCCGACGAGGTCGTGCGGCGATCGACGGGCGCGTTCAGGAATGCGAGTTGCTTGTCCTGCGCCGTCTGCTGACCGGGCAGCCCTGACAGGCCCGGCATGTCGAAGCCGGCAAAGCCCGGCGTTGGTGTTCCGGCCGCGGCCGGCGAACCTGCCCGCGACTGGAAGAACACGGTGCTGGTGCGGGCGGCTTCCTCCTCGGCGCGACGGCGTTGCTCGGTCTCGTCGACGGCGGGCGCCGGAACGACAGGCGGCACGACGGGTTGGCCTGCATTCTGTGCGGACAGGATCGGCCGACCGAGATCGCCCGGCAGCGGCGGCCCGAGAACGGGGCCAGTATAGTCGCGCGGCAGGCCGGCGAGACCATCGGCGGGCTGCCGGTTGCCGGTCGAATACAGCTCCTCGCCCTCCTTTCCGGCATTGCGGGTCTGGAGGGCGTAGATCAGCGATCCGCCGATGCCGACCAGGGCAACGGCCGCGACGCTGGCGAGCACCTTGCGCGACAGGCGGGTGACGCGCGGCGGCTCGGCACGAAGACGCATCGGGGCAGCGGTATTGGTTGAATTGTCGCTCATTATGACGGCCTCCCGTCGGTCCGGACGATACGAACGGTCTGCTGGCGGTCGCCGCTGCCGAGGCGCAGCTCGGCCGCGCCGAACAGGCGATCGACGATCAGAATGTGTTGATGGATGCGTGTATTGGCGATCTGTGTCTCGCCCTCAGGGCCGATCACGAAGATCGGCGGCATCTCGCCTTGCACGATGCCACGCGGGAATTCGACATAGACGCGGCGGCCGTCGTCATAGACAGCGATGGGTTTCCAAGGTGGATTGTCGCCGGTGAGGCCATAGCGATAGTTGCGCTCGGCGGCGGCCGGAATGACCGGCGTCGCCGGCATGGCCTGCCGCTGGCTGGGGGATTGCGGATAAGCCCAGGCGACAGCGGGCATATAGGGCTTCTGGCCGGAGCGCAGTTCGAGCATGTAGGTGCGCCGGTCGGTGGTGACGACGAGATTGGTCGTGATGTCGGCGCGCGAAGGCTTCACCAGCACATGGACGCGCCGCGTGGCGCCGCTGCCGCTCTCGGTGTCGCCGATGATCCAGCGCGCGGTGTCGCCCGCTGCGATCGGGCCTGCGCCGGTCAGGCTTTCACCGGGCTCGAGCGCGATGTCGGTGATCTGTCCCGGCGCGGCATAGACCTGGTAGAGCGCGCCATCCGACCACGGATAAATCTGGATCGCGTTGTAATAGCTTTCGCGGCGCGGCTGAACGCGGGCGGCGGCGTTGGCGTTCTCAACGCGGGCTGTCGGCGTGCCTGCGGCGACACCTCCGCGTGCAGGCGTCCACGCTGGTGGAACATGCAGCGGCTTCGGGCGGTCATCGGTGACAGCGGCCGGAACGGCGGGCAAAGGCGGCACGCTTGAATCGTAGGTAATCTCCGGCGGCTTGCTGGCGCAGCCCGCAAGCGCGCTTGCGGAAAGCAGCAAAGCCGCGATTGCGTATTTACGGAAAGATGGCATCCCGCCTTTGCGGATCGTCGGCCCGGTCATTGGCTCATCTCCCGCGACCATGAGATTGCGTGGATGTAGATGCCGAGCGGATTGGCCTTGAGCCGTTCGGCGTCGCGCGGCGGTTGAACCACGATGGTCAGGATCGCGGTCCAGCGCTCGGTCGCGGAGAGTTTTCCGTCCTCGTATCGACGCTCAATCCAGGCGACGCGGAAGGAATCCGCCGAAGCGCGGATGACGCTGGAGACTTCCACCGCGACCTGCTGCTTGCCGACCTTGGCGAAGGGGTCGTTGGCGCGGGCATAATCGTTGAGCGCGGCCGCGCCGCGATCGGTTGTCCATTCATAGGCGCGCAGCCAATTCTGCCGGACGATGATCGGATCGGCTGGAATGCTCCTGACCTGTTCGACGAAGCGGGCGAGATGCCAGGCCACTTGCGGATCGGTCGGGCGATAGTCGGCCGTAGCGGCCGCGACGGTTTGCGCCTGGCCGAGATTGTCGATCTGCACCACCCACGGCACGACGGTCCCGCGAACGGATTGCCAGACAAGCGCGGCGGCGAAGCCGGCCGACAGGATCAGCGATCCGAAGGCCATGTAGCGCCAGTTCTTCGCCTGTATGCGGGCCGAGCCGATGCGCTCGTCCCATACTTGGGCAGCGCGCTGGTAGGGCGTCTCGGGTTGTGGTGTCTTGCCGTAATGTGCGGCGGGGCGTCTGAAGGGGTTCATGAGCGGTCGCTTTCGGAGAGGTTGACGGAGGAGCCGGAGCCGTGGCTGTCGCCGGAGCGGACGGCATGAGCAACGGCGCTGACGCCGTGGCTCACGGCCTGATGGCGCTTCATGCGCCTGGCCCAGCCGGGCGCGCCGCCGCTTACCGTTGCCTGGCTTTCGGCGGATGAGGCATCGGCTGCAGGGGCGCTCCCCACCGTTCCCTTGGTCGAGGCGCCGCCTGTCATGGCGAATCCGGCTTTCGCGCCATCAGCGTTGCTTGATTTGACGCTCTCGCCGGCGCGGGCGGCGGCGCGGCGTAGCGGTGATGCGACGGCCGAGCCGGCGGCGCGCGCGACGCCACCAAGGCCGGAGGCCACGCGGGATGCGCCAGACTGCCCGAGAGAACCAAGAGTGTAGGCTGACGAAGCGGCGCCGGCAGCCGTGGCGCCGCCACGAACGGCCGCCGAGCCGCCCGAGATGGCCGCTGCTCCTCCCTTGGCGGCCAGGCCCGCCGCTCCGGCGGCAGCCACTGCCGCGCCCCCGACTGCAAGGCCGGTTCCCACGGCGGCGCCCGCGCCAAGCTGCGGACCGCCGGAGACGAGACCATTGGCGATGCCGGGACCGAAGATGCCGAGACCGAGCAACGACAGCGCGGCCAGCACGATGGCCATGGCCTGATCGACAGTCAGCGTCTGCGCGCTGGCGCTCTGCGTGAACTGCGAAAACAGCGTCGAACCGATGCCGATGATGACCGCAAGGACGAGAACCTTGATGCCGGAGGAGATGACATTGCCGAGCACCCGCTCGGCCATAAAGGCGGTCTTGCCGAACAGGCCGAAGGGAATCAGCACGAAGCCGGCGAGCGTCGACAACTTGAATTCGATGAGGGTGACGAAGAGCTGGATCGCCAGAATGAAGAAGGCGAGGATCACCAGCGCCCAGGCGAAGAGCAGGCAGACGATCTGAATCAGGTTCTCGAATACCGAGATCCAGCCCATCAGGGGCGAGATCGCGTCGAGCAACGGCCGGGCGGCGTCGAGGCCTGTCTGCGCGACCTTGCCGGGACGCATCAGGTCCGCCGCCGAAAACCCCGTCCCGCTCGCCTTCAGGCCGAGGCCGGCGAAGCTGTCGAAGACAATCTTGGCGAGATTGTTCCAGCTGGAAATCAGATAGGCGAAGACACCGACGAACAGCGTCTTCTTGACGAGGCGCGCGATGATGTCGTCATCGGCGCCCCAGCTCCAGAACAGGGCCGCCAGCGTCACGTCGATGACGATCAGCGTGCTCGCCACGAATGCGACCTCGCCGGACAGCAGCCCGAAGCCGGAGTCGATATAGCGGGTAAAAACGCCGAGGAAATTGTCGATAACGCCGCTACCCATGCATCACCGCCCTTCCGGAGTGAGAGGCGCGGTGGGCGCCGGCGTCTTTCCGAGGAAGCGGTCGCGGGTCTCGGCCCAGACGCGCAGGCATTCGGCGTCGTTCGCCGCGGCCTGCCCGAGCTGCTGACAGCGGCGCTGCGCGTCGCGCAGCGGATCGGTTGCGGGGCGGAGCTGCGGCATTGACGAAGATGTCGGCGCGTCGTCCTTGCGGGTCAGCTCGATCGCCGTCGCCGTAATGGCGACCGCGACGAACATGATTGCGCCGATGCGCGCCAGCATCTTGCCGTCCATGACGATGCTCACTTCTGGTTCTCAGTTGCCGTTGAACATCTGCGCGTTGCCGGGCTGGTAGCCGCTGCCCGGCGCTAGAAAGCGGCGGCGCCGCTCGCGGCCCTGTTCGGCGGCAGCCGTGCGCTCGGCTTCGGTCAGCATCTGCGCGCGGCCATTGGCGGCGCCGACAGCGGTGAGATCGGCAAGCTGCTGGGCGAGAAGCGCGAGGAGCTGGTTGCCGGCCTGTGTCGCTTGCAACGCGCCGGTCGCCGACTGGCTCTGGCTGACCAGCGCCGACATCTGCGTGCGGTTGCTGTCGATATTGCTGACGACACCCGCCTGCACGCGCATCGCGTCCTGCAAACCGCCGACCGTGTTCTGCCAGCGCGAGCGCGCGTCGGTGATGAGTTGCTGATCGGTCGCCGACATCGAGACGCTCCCGTATTTTTGGCTGAAAATCTGGTCGATCTGCTGGACATTGAAGGCGATGTTCTGCGCCTGGCTGAGAAGCTGCTGGGTGCGCTGGACGTTCTGCTGAAGCTGCTGGAGCGCGGAATACGGCAGGTTCGCCAGATTGCGCGCCTGGTTGATGAGCATCTGCGCTTGGTTCTGGAGCGACGTGATCTGATTGGTGATCTGTTCGAGTGAGCGCGCGGCGGTCAGCACGTTCTGCGCATAGTTCGACGGATCGAACACGATCAGTGCGTGCGCGGGCGTTGCGAGCATCGGTGTGAGCGCGATGGGCGCCGCGAGCATGGTCGCGGCCAGCATTACGGCGCGCGAGCGGATAAAACGGGTCTTCATCATGCAATCTCCTTTTCGGCTTGGGGGATGAGGGACGGGAAAGTCGGGATGAGATCGGCCGCCCATCCGGCGTCGCGGGCGCGCAGCCACGCGGCGAGGAAGCCTTCGCGGCCATGTTCGGCGACGAGGTTGGCGATCAGCGTCTGGTCGGATTTCGAGGAGGCGGCGCAGAGCGCGAGGCCGACTTCGGACAGGCCCAGCTCGAACAGGCGGTTGCCGCGCCGCGACTGGCAGTAATAGTCGCGTTTGGGCGTCGCCCGCGCCAGGATCTCGATCTGGCGATCGTTGAGACCGAAGCGGCGATAGATCGCCGTGATCTGCGGCTCGATCGCGCGTTCGTTCGGCAGGAGCAGCCGTGTCGGGCAGCTCTCGATGATGGCCGGCGCGATATTGCTCCCGTCGATGTCCGATAGCGACTGCGTGGCGAAGATGACAGATGCGTTCTTCTTGCGCAGGGTCTTCAGCCATTCGCGGAGCTGGCCGGCGAAGCCTTCATCGTCCAGCGCAAGCCAGCCTTCGTCGATGATGAGCAGCGTCGGCCGTCCGTCGAGCCGGTCGCCGATGCGATGGAACAGGTAGGACAGTACGGCCGGAGCCGCCCCGGTGCCGACCAGCCCCTCGATCTCGAATGCCTGCACGGCGGCACGGCCGAGCTGCTCGGCCTCGGCGTCGAGCAGCCGGCCATAGGCGCCACCGACGCAATACGGGCGCAATGCCTGCTTCAAGTCGTTCGACTGGAGCAGGACGCTGAGGCCCGTAATGGTGCGTTCCTCGACCGGCGCGGAGGCGAGCGAGGTCAGCGCCGTCCAGATATGCTCCTTGGCTTCGGGGGTGATCGCGATGCCCTCGCGCATCAGGATCGCCACGATCCAATCGGCCGCCCAGGCACGCTCATAGGTGTCGTGGATGCGCGCGAGCGGTTGGAGCGAAACGGAAGCGTCGGAGCCTTCGGTCAGGCCGCCGCCGAGATCGTGCCAGTCGCCTCCCATGGCGAGCGCAGCCGCCCTGATGCTGCCGCCGAAATCGAAGGCGAAGGCCTGAGAACGATCGTAGCGCCGGAACTGAAGCGCCATCAGCGCGAGCAGCACGGACTTGCCCGCGCCGGTCGGGCCGACGACCAGCGTGTGGCCGACGTCTCCGACATGAAGGGATAACCGGAACGGGGTGCTTCCATCGGTCTTGCCATAGAGCAAGGGGGGCGACCCGAAGTGCTCATCCCGTTCCGGCCCCGCCCACACGGCGCTCAGGGGGATCATGTGGGCGAGATTCAAGGTGCTGATGGGCGGCTGGCGGACATTGGCGTAGGCATGTCCGGGGAGCGAGCCGAGCCAGGCATCGACGGCGTTCACACCTTCGATCATGGCCGTGAAGTCGCGGCCCTGAATGACCTTCTCGACCAGCCGCAGCTTCTCGTCGGCGAGACGCGGATCGGCGTCCCAGACCGTGATCGTCGCGGTGACATAGGCCATGCCGGCGACATCCTGCCCAAGCTCCTGCAAGGCCATGTCCGCGTCGGCGGCCCTGTTTGCAGCGTCGGTATCCACGAGGGCGGATGCCTCGTTGGTCATGACTTCCTTGAGGATCGCGGCGATGGACTTGCGCTTGGCGAACCACTGGCGGCGGATTCTGGCGAGCAGCTTCGTCGCGTCGGTCTTGTCGAGCAGGATCGCGCGGGTGGACCAGCGATACGGGAACGCCAGACGGTTGAGGTCGTCGAGCAGGCCGGGCGTCGTCGCGGTCGGGAAACCGGTGACGGTGAGGATGCGAACGTGCTGATCGCCAAGGCGTGGCTCCAGCCCGCCGGTCAGCGACTGATCAGCCAGCAGCGCGTCGAGATAGATCGGCATCTCGGGAACACGGACGCGATGACGTTTCGTCGAAACGCAGGAATGGAGGTAAGTCAGCGTCTCGCTATCATCGAGCCAGGCGCATTCCGGCATGAAGCCGTCGAGCAGCGCCAGCACGCGGTCGGTGCGGTCGGTGAAAGCCCGCAGCACCTCGTGCGGATCGACGCCTGACTTTTCTCGGCCTTCATAGAGCCACGCTTCGGTGCGCGCGGCGTCCTCGGCCGGCGGCAGATAGAGGAAGGTGAGAAAGTAGCCCGAGACGAAATGGCTGCCCGCTTCCTCAAAATCGGCCTTGCGCTCGGCGTCGAGCAGACCAGAGGCAGGATCGGGAAACTGGCTCGCAGGATAGGTCGCGGCCTCATAACGCTGCGCTTCGACAAAAATGCTCCAGCCGGAGCCGAGGCGACGAAAGGCGTTGTTGATGCGTCCGGCGACGGCGACTAGTTCGGCCGCGACGGCGGAATCGAGATCGGGACCGCGAAAGCGCGCCGTGCGCTGGAAGCTGCCGTCCTTGTTGAGCACGATGCCTTCGGCAACGAGTGCGACCCACGGCAGATAGTCGGCAAGGCGGCTGGCGGAACGGCGATATTCGGCGAGATTCATCATGGATTGCGCTCCTCAGACCGACAGATGACCGGGGATGCGCAGATGGCGGCGGCCGACTTCCACGAAGAGCGGATCGCGTTTCGCCGCCCACACCGCCGCGAAATGGCCGACGGCCCAGATGAGGAGGCCGACCAGCCAGAGGCGCAGGCCGAGGCCCACGGCCCCGGCCAGCGTCCCGTTGAGGATCGCGATGGAGCGCGGTGCGCCGCCGAGCAGGATGTGCTCGGTCAGCGCACGATGGACCGGGACCGAATATCCCGGAACGGCGTCGAGTTGCTCGAAGGCGACCGCCATCAGATGAGCGCCCCGCCGCCGAAGGAGAAGAAGGACAGGAAGAAGCTCGACGCGGCGAAGGCGATCGAAAGCCCGAAGACGATCTGGATCAGGCGGCGAAAGCCGCCCGAAGTATCGCCGAACGCAAGCGCCAGGCCGGTCGCGATGATGATGATGACGGCGACGATCTTGGCGACCGGACCTTCGATCGACTGAAGGATTTTCTGAAGCGGTTGTTCCCACGGCATCGACGAACCGGAGGCGTAAGCGACTGGTGCGAGGATGAGATTGATGGTGGCGACGGCGACAGCCGTTGCGACGGTGCGGCGGATATGGATGGCTGTACGGATCATGCGGGCTCCATGGGGTTCGAGGTGGCAGCGGTGATGTGGTAGTCGCCGTCAGCGCCGAGCCCTTCGACGCGGGCGAGTTCGGCGAGCCGGCGCGCGGACCCGCGGCCGGAGAGGACGGCAACGAGGTCGATGGTCTCGGCGATCAGCGCGCGCGGGACGGTGACGACGGCTTCCTGGATGAGCTGTTCGAGGCGACGCAGCGCGCCGATGCCGGTTCCGGCATGGATCGTGCCGATGCCGCCGGGATGGCCGGTGCCCCAGGCTTTGAGGAGATCAAGCGCTTCGGCGCCGCGCACCTCGCCGATGGGGATGCGGTCGGGGCGCAGGCGCAGCGAGGAACGGACGAGATCGGAGAGCGTGGCGACGCCGTCTTTCGTGCGGAGCGAGACAAGGTTTTCCGCGCGGCATTGCAGCTCGCGCGTGTCCTCGATGATGACGACGCGATCGGCGGTCTTCGCCACTTCGGCGAGCAGCGCGTTGGTCAGCGTGGTCTTGCCGGTCGATGTGCCGCCCGCGACGAGGATGTTGGCGCGCGCTGCGACGGCTGAGCGCAGCGTCACGGCCTGATCGGCGCGCATGATCCCAGCAGTCACATAGTCGTCGAGTGTGAAGACGGCGACGGCCGGCTTACGGATGGCGAAGGCAGGCGCGGCGACGACCGGCGGCAACAGCCCTTCGAAGCGTTCACCAGTTTCGGGAAGCTCGGCGGAGACACGCGGGCTCCGCGCGTGAACCTCCGCGCCGACGTGATGCGCGACCAGACGCACGATGCGTTCGCCATCGGTTGCCGACAGTCGCTCGCCCGTATCAGCCAGCCCTTCGGAGAGACGGTCGATCCAAATGCGCCCGTCCGGGTTCAGCATCACCTCGACGACAGCAGCATCTTCCAGAAACCGCGCGATGGCCGGACCGAGCGCCGTGCGCAGCATGCGCGCGCCGCGCGCGTGACGTTCCGAATGTTGATGTACAACCGCCATATCGCCCCGATTTCCAGCCGGGACTGACAGACGCATCCCCATGCGGGGCTGATTAAAAGAGCCAGATCTGAGGCGACTTCAACAAGAAATCGGAGGCGTAGTAGCGTAGCGTGCAAATACAGGAGAACGGCGGAGCAGCGCATTCAAGACGATGCAAGGAGGGCCATGATGGACAAGTCTGGTGCAGAGCGAAGGATCGACTCAGCAGCGCGCTTGATCGCGGCGCCGGCCGAGACAATCTATCGTGTGCTCGTCGATGGGAGCGCATGGGAACGATGGTTGCCGCCTGCCGGGATGATCGGCCGCGTCGAAATATTCGAGCCGCGCGTTGGCGGGCGCTACAGGATGGTGCTGACCTATCGCGGGGATCACGAGAAGCGGGGCAAGACCGCTGAGGACACGGATATCGTCGAGGGCCGGTTCATCGAATTCGTCCGCGACGAGAAGGTCGTTCATGCTGTGACGTTTGAATCGGAAGACCCTGCTTTTGCAGGGGACATGCGGATGACGTGGAGCCTGTCTCCAGCGCCTGCCGGGACGAAGGTGACTATCACTTGCGAAAATGTCCCCGTCGGCATCAGCCAAGCCGATCACGATGTCGGCCTGCGGTCGACGTTGGCAAACCTCGCCACGTTCATGGAATAGTTCTCATCGTGCGTGGCGAAGCGGTCACCTAGGCTCCTCATTTGGAGGGGCGACCGGAACGTCGTCGGGAATCTCGCGCAGAAAGCTCTGGCCTTTCTGCAATCGCTTGCCGAGCGTCTCCACGAAGCCGTCAAACCGCTCGCGACCTTTGGCCTGCGCGGCAGCGTGGGCGTCCGGTGGTACGGGCGGGGTGATCGACAGCCAGAAGCGCACATAGAGTGCCAGTGTTTCGGCGGTGACGCCGAGATCGCGCTCCATCCGCTGGACCTGTCGGGACAGCCTGTCGAGCCGGCGTGCGAAGGCTGCTTCGCGCGCGTCCGCGTGGTCGGGCGACAGGAACGAACTGACGGCCGCCTCGACGATCGCGGATCGAGGTAATTTCTTGCGATCGGCAAGCTCATTGATGCGTCCGATCAGTTCGACGGGCAAAGTGAGATTGAGACGGTCGCGCATGGTGTCAGAGCTCCATGCCGTCGCCGGGATCGAGCGAGACCTGGCGGGCGATGCCGGTCATTTGGCGACGAAGCGCCTGGCGCTGGCGCGCGACGTCTTCCGGCTCGTCGTCGAGGATGCGCGTGAACTCCTCGGCGGGACGCATCTCGGTCGTCTCCTTGACGATCGCAACATGGTCGGGAAGCTCGGGTTCCCGGCGCAGGCCCGCATTGGCCTTGTCGGGCTTGTGGGCGGCTATCAGCGCGGGATCGGGCTTTTGGGGCTGGAGCGTCGACCATCCATCCTTATGACGGGTGCGCCCGGATTTCGTTGGATCGGGCGGCGGCAGCACACGTTCGCGAAACCGGACATCATCGTAGTAGCGCGCTTTCTTCGCCCGGACGGGCGGCGTGCCGGCGGCCATGACGATCTCGTCGGTCGGCGGGAGCTGCATGATCTCGCCGGGGGTGAGCAGCGGCCGGGCGGTTTCCGAGCGCGACACCATCAGATGGCCAAGCCAGGGCGAGAGCCTGTGCCCGGCATAGTTCTTCATCGCCTTCATCTCGGTCGCGGTGCCCAGCGCATCCGAGACGCGCTTGGCGGTCCGTTCGTCATTGGTGGCGAAGCTGACGCGGACATGGCAATTGTCGAGGATCGAATTGTTGGCGCCGTAGGCCTTCTCGATCTGGTTGAGCGACTGGGCGATGAGGAAGCTCTTGATGCCGTAGCCGGCCATGAAGGCGAGCGCCGATTCGAAGAAGTCGAGACGGCCGAGCGCCGGGAACTCGTCGAGCATCATCAGGATGCGGTGTTTGCGCTCCTTGGCGTGCAGGTCCTCGGTGAGGCGCCGGCCGATCTGGTTGAGGACAAGGCGGATCAGCGGTTTTGTCCGCGAAATGTCGGATGGCGGCACGACCATGTAGAGCGTGGCGGGTTTGTCGTCGGTCGTGAGGTCGGCGATGCGCCAGTCGCAGCGGCTCGTCACCTCCGCGACGACAGGGTCGCGATAGAGGCCGAGGAACGACATGGCGGTTGAGAGCACACCGGAGCGCTCGTTGTCGGATTTGTTGAACAGTTCGCGCGCCGTCGAGGCGACAACCGGATGCGGGCCGGCTTCGCCGAGATGCTTCGTCGCCATCATCGCCGACAGCGTCGCCTCGATCGATCGCTTCGGATCGGAGAGGAAGGCGGCGACGCCGGCGAGCGTCTTGTTCTCCTCGGCATAGAGGACATGCAGGATCGCGCCGACGAGAAGCGAGTGGCTGGTCTTCTCCCAATGATTTCGCTTGTCGAGCGAGCCTTCGGGATCGACCAGGACATCGGCAACATTCTGCACGTCACGGACTTCCCATTCGCCGCGGCGCACCTCGAGCAGCGGATTGTAGGCGGACGATTTCGGATTGGTCGGATCGAACAGCAGCACGCCGCCATGTTTTGCGCGAAACCCGGCGGTAAGTTGCCAGTTCTCGCCCTTGATGTCATGGACGATGGCCGAGCCCGGCCAGGTCAGCAGCGAAGGCACGACCAGGCCGACGCCCTTGCCGGATCGCGTCGGCGCGAAGCACAGAACATGCTCCGGCCCGTCGTGGCGCAGATAATCCTGGTCCAGCCGCCCCAGCACCACGCCGTCGGCGCCGAGCAGGCCCGCTGCCACCACCTCCTTCTTCTCGGCCCATCGCGCCGAGCCGTAGGTGGCGACGTTCTTGGCCTCACGCGCGCGCCAGACCGACATGCCGATGGCGACAGCGATCGCGATGAAACCGCCGGACGCGGCGATGAAGGCGCCTTCCGTGAAAATGCCCGGCGCATAGGCGTCGTAGAAATACCACCACCAGAAAAAGGCTGGCGGATAGTAGACGGATACGCCGCCGAGCTTGAACCAGGGTGTTCCAAGCTGCGCCTGAAACCCGAGCTGCCAGGCGACATATTGTGTGGCGCCCCAGGTGGTGGCGAGCACGATGAGGGTGACGACGAGAATCTGCCCCCAGAGGATTTTGGTCGCGGACATGGCGAGATCCTTTCTGCTGATGTCAGATGCCGAGATCGCGCTTGCGGCCGATCGCCCATTCGATGCCGCCGCCCTCCTTGGCGACACCGGCGACGTGCTGGCCGAGCTTGCGTTCGAGGTCGCGGGACCAGGGGACGAGCTGGAAGCCGAGCCCGTCGTCGATCATCGCGAAGCGGCCGGAGGACAGCGTCAGGCGCTGGCGCACGGTGCCGGTGACATGCTCGCCGGCCTGTGCCTTCACATGCGGCAGGCCGGTCTCGGCCGCGAGCTTCTCGCCGACGGCATCGAGTTCACGCCGACGCAGCGTCGTAAGAAGATCGCGCTGCATGACGATGCGCTGGCCATCCCGGCGCGCCAGTCCCTGATCGGCGAGATGATCGGCCCGCGCATGTATGGCGTCGCGCACCTCCTGCCCGAAGCCTGATTGTGCGAGCGGCATCGCCTCGCGCTCGACAAGGCGATGATCGAGCCAGGTCGCGCCGGGCGCCGTGACCTGCGCCTGCAGATCGAGATCAGAGCGCGTCGCGAGTACGAGGGTCGGACGTGCCTCCTCGGAACCACCGAAGCGGCGAACCTCGACGATGCCGACATTGGCCGGAGCGCGTTCGAAGGCGTCGATGTCACGAAAGCGGACATGATGCGCACGCCCGTCGACGCCATCGATGACGGCATAGGCCTCACCGCTCAGCTCGTCATGCAGGCCGCGATCGACGAGACGGCCAATGATCGGCGCCTCGGCTGCGCCGCCGTCGATCACGAAATCGGAAAAGCCGCGATCCTGGTCGCGCCCGGCGAAGGCGCGGTGCATGGTCTTGATGATGTCGCCGCGGATGGCGAGATCGCGCAGCGTGCGTTCGGCTCCGACTCCGACCGTCCACTGGCCAGGCTCTCCCTCGAACGCGAGATCCATCTTCTCGAGATGCTGGAGACGGCCGACCATGAGGCGGCGCAGTTCGGGATCGGAGGGACCACTCTGGTCGGGCCGCAGATCGATGAAACCGGTTTCGTCGGCGGCGCGTTGAATCTCGCCATCGATGCGGGTCCAGCGCTCGGCGGTGATTTCCTTTTCCAGGGCGTTGCGAATTTCGTGTTCGGGCTTCGGGCCGAGTTCTATGTCGACCAGGTCCATGGCGCGGGAGCGTAGGCCCCGGCTGATATAGTCGCGCGAGATCACGAGATCGGCGCCGGTCTCGTCGACGCCGCGCACCAGGAGATGGACATGGGGATTGTCTGTGTTCCAGTGATCGACGGCGATCCAGTCGAGGCGCGTGCCGAGATCGGCTTCCATCTGCCGGGCGAGGTCGCGGGTGAACGCCTTGAGGTCGGTCATCTCGGCCGCGTCCTCGGGCGAGACGATGAACCGGAAATGATGCCGGTCGTCCTTGCACCTTTCGATGAAGGCGAAGTCATCGGCGCGATCGGTTCCGGCGTCGAACATGACGCCTTTCTCTCCGTCGCGGCTCACGCCCTCGCGCTTGAGATAACTGAGGTGGCTGGTCAGTGGCG
Organism: Nitrobacter sp.; assembly: GCF_051535215.1. Taxonomy (NCBI): domain Bacteria; kingdom Pseudomonadati; phylum Pseudomonadota; class Alphaproteobacteria; order Hyphomicrobiales; family Nitrobacteraceae; genus Nitrobacter; species Nitrobacter sp. The sequence goes on from NZ_JBPPLY010000013.1 coordinate 64,025, forward strand.
CCGAGCGATACGCCTTGCCCTGATGGCGGGCGATGCGCGCCTTGATGACGACGCGCCGCTGCGGCGAGAAGATTCGGGAGCGGCCGAAGACGTTGCGGCCACGCCCGAAGGTCGAGTGGCCGAGGCGCCGGCCTGCCTTGCCCGCCGGCGCTGCTCTGGGCGTATGGCCAGCACGCTGCGCGGCGGCGAGAACCTGATTGACGAAGCTCTTTGTCCTCGGCGCGCGCGTCGAACGGACGCGGCCCGGCTTGATGCGGAAGTCGCTATCGCGCTCGCTCATGCCGGCGCTCCGATCGGCGCGCAAATCGCGCCGTGCATATCGAAGCGTTGAAAACGCTCGCAAAATCCGGGCAGTATGCGCGCGACCGACCGCCATGCCCGCGAAAACGCAAGCCATGCCAATGGCTTGCGTTGATCTGGGCATGGGCTTTTACCTTGCCCTCTTCCGGTCGTTTTGCCTGCCTCCACCCTCCCTGCACGCCATGACACGCGGGAGCCCGAGACCGTGCGACAGATGCCGAGCAGGCTCATGGCGTGGTCCTATCGCCCGAACGCGCGACGAACAGGCCGCCCAATCGTGGAACGATGGCGGAGAGATCGCGCGCCGGGGCTGCATTCGGAGCGATGACGGATGAACGGCCGGGCGGCATAGGATCGGCGGCTGATCTACGATCCGGCTGCGCGATGAACAGCGGTGCGCGGGTCCAGGCGAGCGGATCGGCAGCCGCCATCATTGTCCCGCCGGAGCCGATGGCCGACGCGACAGTGGTGACATAGGCGCGGGTTTCCGCCGGTAGCGGACGGCCGTTCAACGCCTCGTCGTAGCGACCGGGACCGGCGTTGTAGGCTGCGATCCAGCCCGGCGATCCATAGCGATCGAGCAGCTCGCGGATATAGCCGCTACCCGCGATGATGTTGTCATGCACGTTGTAGGGATCGACGCCGAGACGATGGCGAGCGCGCAGCTCCGCCCATGTCGCCGGCATGATCTGCATCAGACCCATCGCGCCCTTCGGCGAGGTGGCGCGCGGATCGCCGGCGCTTTCCGTGCGCAGGACGGCGCGAATCCAAACAGCCGGCAAGCGGAAGCGCGTCGCGGCTTCAATGATATGGGCGGCATAGGGATCGCTGGCCGAGGTCGATGCGACGGCTAAGCCCTGCGCCATCGTGACCGCCGGCATGACGTTCGCGATGGCAAGGCCGGAAAGGAGAAGAAGAGCCATGCGCCGGGCCGCATGATGCAGCCCGGACACATTCAGATGACTCGTCGGCGAACGAGAGCCAGGCATCGCTCAATCCTTCTCGCTGCGATCGCGTTGACGCGACCAGTGCAGCGACCAGGCATTGCCGGCATCGTCGTCACGGAACAGGTTGGCGCGGATCGGCTGCCCCAAACCCGGATCGTCGATCACCAGCGCGATGTATTCGCCGGCCTTCTCGCCGGTGCGTTTCCAGCCCGCGCCGATCTCCGGGCCGATGTCCCGGACGCCTGGATCGTGGTCATGGATGCGGTAGTCCGGCGCATTCTCCGCATCCGACGGATCGGCCGGAACGATGACGATGTCGTGGAAAAGTGTGAATGTCTCGATGCGCCCGACGATGCGGGATTCCTCACGCGTGAACTGTCCGATTTGCGGCATGATGGTCTCCTTGACGGTGAGGTTGGGAAAGCCATCGGCGAGCACCGCTCCCGCCGAAGGAAAGGCGGTCAGCGCGTCGGTGCGCGCCATTGAAAGCGACCGTCGCCATCCTCGTCGGTCCACAGCGGGATAGCGCGGCCGATGATCTGGTCGGTGGAGGTCAGGCCGAAATAGCGGCCGTCGAGACTGTCGTTGACCTGCCAGTTCATGAGAAAGACTTCGCCGGTCGCGATGCGGCGGCAGCCCTGCCAGACCGGAAGATCGCGGCCAGCGCGATCGCGGTCGAGCGCCACGCCGACATTGACGCCATCGACGGTGATGGCGAGGTTCGAGCGGCAAACCGCCTGCCCGGACACGGCGAGAATACGCTTCAACAGCGGCACGCCCTTCGGCAGATAGCCACGCTCGGCGAGGAAGGTGGCGAGTGGTTCCGACGCATCGACGGCGACCAGATCGGTGACTTCGAACGGTCCCTCGAAGTCGATCGAGTAGAAGCCGATCGGCGCACTGGCCGATGCGTTCCAGATGAGCTTGATCGGCATCGGCGTGAGGCCGGGATAGCCGACGCCCATGGCCGCGAGCGCGGTCGTGAATATCAAGCCAAAGCGCGTCATGGCTCGACCCTTCGGCGCAGCAGGTAGGCGTGATGCTGGTCTGGCGTGTAGGCGCGAGATTCCTGGCCGGCGGTCATTCGGTTGTGAACATGCCGCCAGTGGTCGGGCGAGACCGCTGCGGGATCGATGCCGAGATGCTCGATCGCGTCGATCGCCTGCAGCACGCGCTCGACCTTCGGCCAGCCTTCGAGCTTGAGCAGGATGTCGCCGCCGGGACGCACGAAGGGCAGCGTCTGGAACGGCTCGCCGCGGCGCACCGCGCGCACGATGTCGATGCGCGAGATAATCGTGCCGTACTCGCCCGCCGCCCAGCGGACGAAAGCGAAAATGCTGTTCGGCGCGAACCCGACGATGCTGCGGCGGCGATCGAGGATCTGTTCGTAATTCTTGCGGCCGAACCTGATCCAGTGCTCGACCTTCTGTTTCTGGAAGGTCAGTTCGACCAATGTCGTGAACGGCGCAGGCCCGTCCGGCTGCGGACGGCTGTGCGCGCGATGGGCCGCTCTGCCCGTCATGGCTGATCTCCCGCGATGGGTGGAAATTCGCGCGCGAGCAGCTCGCGCAACGCCTCGGCGACGGTGATGCCGCGCCGGAAGGCCGCGACCTTGATGCGACCGCGCAGGTCGGGCGTGATGTCGATCGTCAGGCGGGCGGTGAACGCATCGCCGGCGGCCATGCCGGTCGGTTGCGGTTCAGTCGCTCTGATCCATTTTTCGGGATTGCCCGGCCGGGACACAAACCGGCGTTTGTCGGCGCGCTCTGTCATGCCGCGCCTCCACCATGGAATGGCAGCAGGGCTGCTATGCGCGCGCGGGCGCGCTCAGCCATGACGGCATCGATCTCGCAGCCGAGATAACGACGGCCGCTGAGCCGGCAGGCTTCACCGGCCGCGCCGGAACCGGCGAACCAATCGCCGACCAGGCCGCCTTCGGGGCAGCTCGTGCGGATCAGAATTTCGAGAAGCGCTGACGGTTTCTCGGTCGGATGGATCGCGCGGCCATGACAATTGCGCACGTAGATGACGGAGCGCATGAGCCTTGGCCCGCCGTCATGGCTGAGATAGTGGCCGGCATCGATCTGGCCGGTATGCGACGGACGTTGCTTGCGTCGCGCGGTGCGCGCCGTTGCATCGGGCGTCGTCTGCACATCATTGTAGATGTCACTCCACGGCGTCTCAGTTGGGTAGAACTGGACGGCCAGTTCATGCACGCGCTTGAAGCGATCGGCATGGAAGCTGGAGCCGTTCTGTTTCTCCCAGACAATTTCCTGCGCGATGCGCAAGCCAGCGTCGGCGAAGCGGTCGGCCGTCGCCATGAAGCATCGCAGCGAGCCGAACACCCACAACGAGCCGGTCAGGCTAAGCGCATCGCGAGCGCGCGTGATCCATCCGTCGACCCGACGGTCCCAGGCGAGCGACGTGTCGCCATAGGGCGGATCGGCGAGGATCAGATCGAACGGTCCGTGCGCCGGCATGAGGTGGCGGCAATCGCCGGTGAGGATCGTCATGGTGCGATCCTCCCGATGCGAAGCTGCTCAATCTCGGTCGCCAGCGCATCGATCTCGCGCGCAGCGGGGCCATCGTCATCGATCTCGAAAGAGAGTCGGCCCGACTGCGCGGCGTCGGCGTAGATGACGCGCTGCCCGATCGCGGTGCGCAGCACCGGTGGATCGTGATCGGCCAGCGTCTCGGCCGTCTCGCGGGCGATGACGGTGCGTGCGCCGCAACGGTTGAGGACAAACCGTGCGGCAAGGCCGGGGCGATAGATGCGAGCTTCGTTCAGAAGCGCGAGCATCTCCGCCGAGGCCCAACCGTCGAGCGGCGACGGCTGCACCGGGATCAGCACGAGGTCGGCGGCCAGCAGCGCTGAACGCATCAGCCCGGCGACACGCGGCGGCCCGTCGATCACGACGTGATCGACGTCGCGCGCCAACTCCGGCGCCTCACGATGCAGAGTATCGCGCGCGAGGCCGACGACGCCGAACAGTCGTGGCTGGCGTTCGCGGGCGCGTTGTTGCGACCAGTCGAGAGCCGAACCCTGCGGGTCCGCATCGATCAGCGTGACCCGCTTCCCCTTGCCGGCCCATTCGCCCGCGAGATGCAGCGCCAGTGTCGTCTTGCCGACACCACCTTTTTGATTGAGGAGCGCCACGATCATGACGCGCCTCCGACCGTGAACCTGCCGAGCCAGTTCACGATTGAAGGAAAGCGAGTCTCCGATTCAAGGAGCAAAACAGCGGCGGATTGCCTGCTGTTTCCGGCCTTTGCGCCATCGCTGCGGAGGTTATCCGCAAGCGCGCAAAAGTGCGGGGGCGTTAGAAAGATTCCGAAGGAATCTAGGTTAGAGAAGTTACGGCCGTCGCAAGCCTTTGAATCACGGCGATGAATCGTCGATTCCGGTCCCCGATAGCACGAGGATCGGGTCCCTGATGGCACGATAAGGGCGGTCCCCGATAGCACGAGTGAATTCACAGCTTGTCCCCAAAGCGCGTTGACGGTTTCCGTCGCGGGCGCGGCGGGGTGAAAAAGGTCGGATCGGTTGCGACGAAGGTGAGCAGTTCGGGACCGCCGGCCTGCTGCGTGATGGAGAGCCGGTAGCCAGGCAGGGGTTGGCGGCGGGTGATGTCGCGCAGGTCGTAGGCGAAATGCTTCAGCGGCGAGAGGCTGCCGGATTTCTGGTGGAGGTGAGCGAAATCGAAGCTCCAGCCGAAGGACTGGCGACCGCCGTGTTTGCGCACGACGCGGTAGAGCCAGCGTTCGAGCCCGCCGGTCAGATCGAAATAGGCGCGATCGATGGTCAGAACGAGTGCGTCATCGAGAACGGCGCGATAGAACCAGTCCGGCAGGATCAGCTCGACGCCGACAGGGCGACCGTCGCGATCGGTCCGCTCCTGCCACTCGTTGATCCATGAGAAGCGATGCCGGCGGCCTTCCGCCGGCTGGCGGATCGAGGTCGCGACGGTGGTGGATTGGAGGCGGTCGAGCGCGGCCTTTAGGCGCTGGTAATCGCGCAGCGAGACGCCGCGGCCGACGAAGGTCAAAATCTCATAAGGCGTCGTCGCCATGAGCCGGGAGGTGCGCAAGCCCGCGTCGCGCGCCTCAACGATCTGGCTCGCGGCCCAGATCAGGATGTCGGCATCCCAGATGGTCGCCATGCCGTGATCGGGCACGGCCTCGACCCGGATGGTCACATCGCCGGCGTTGAAATCGATCGGCGCGATGCGTTTCGATTTGGCGAGGGAGAAGAACGGATAGGCCATGAGATCCTGCGCGTCTCGTGGGGCGAAGTCGCCGGGGAGCGCCCGGAACAGATCGAGCTGCCCGCGCTCCGAAGAAGGCTGGTGCCGCGCCGTCATTCGGAAAATTGTGCGCTGTCAGCGTGCGTATCGTCCTGCGCGCGCCGGCAACGTCGGCGACTGGCGCTTGGCGGGAAGAACCGAACCGCGCGGATCAGAGGTCGAGGTGACGGCGCCGCGATCGGCCCAGGCTTCGAGATCGTCGATGGCATAGACGACGCGGCCGCCGAGCTTTCGGTAAGCCGGGCCGGTTCCGTAGGTTCGGTGCTTTTCGAGTGTCCGGGCTGACAGGCCGAGGAATTCGGCGGCTTCCTTGGTGCGCAGGAAGCGCGGCGGGAGAACGGCGAGTTCGGGTCGCATGGATCGGCCTTTCGTGGTGCTTGCGTGAGCCGCTGGAAATCAGCGGCGGGCGAAGACCACGATGGCGAAGAGAAACAGGTGAGATGGAGTGGGATTTTAGGGGGGCCTGAAATCCCACACCACGTCCGCCGAGTCGCTGGGGCGGGCTGACAGCAAAGACGAGTTCGCGGCGGATGAAAGGAATTTTGTGAAAAGCGTTGCGATGTTGACGTTGTACGTCAGCGGTTCGCGAGAGACGGGCAACGCGTCCGCAGGAGCCCTGCGATCATGTAACGTCAACGTTCTGCGTTTATTGTTCGTCGTTTTCGGCTCGCCTGGTTCGCGAACCCTGGGACCGTCGGTGGCGCAGCAACGTTCGATAGCCTCCAGCGACCATCGCATGGGCATCGCGCAGCAAGGCCATGACGGTATGGCGGGCTGAGGATATCTGCCAGTCGTCCCGCTTCATCCGTGGAAGACGGAAGATGATCTGGGCGATTTCCTGTTGGGTGGCGCCATCCCGGAAGCCGTCGAATGCTTGCAGCATGTGACGCATCCGTCTGCGTTTCTGTCGCGTGAGGCGTGCGTCCGGCGGCACAGCGCGGCCATAGAGTGTCGCAAGAAGGCGGTAAATGGACTCCACCCGATCAAATCCTTCGAGACTAATCGGGACCATGGCGACCAAGGGAACCGCAGGCGTCTGGCCGGCGGGGAGGATGAGCTGGAGATGCTGGTTCTTGCTCACCTCGTAGAAAAGATGCGTTTCGCCATCCTGTTCGACCGAACCAGCGATATCAAATACGGCTCGTGCATCGCGATCCAAAGAGAAAATCGCGGGAGCTGCCGCCAGCACAATTGTGCTGGTGTCGGCATGCGGGAGCCAGAACACCTGCGCTTTGGGAGGAGCCTGTAGCGGATCAAGCGGGAAATCGCAGCCCCCAACGCTGCCGAATCCTGTCGGTCAGCGATTGAGGGTCTTTCTTGTTGCGGGAGTGCGCATCGAAATCATGATCATACGCTTCGTTGCGACGGAGCCATTCCCAAGCGATGTCAGAGGCTGCAAGCCCGTCAATATGGAGATAGAGCGCCGAGGAACGCCATCCTGAAGCGTCCGGTACCATCGTCGTTCCTCCCTCCGTAGATTGCGAGGGAGCCAGCATTCCCGGAGCGATTGTGATGCTGAAGTCGCGAAGTTTGGCGGGGGCGATGCCGCGGCGGCATCGTATGGATCAGTGACGCTGACTTTCGCGCACCAGCTCGCGATAACCGTGCTCGGTCATCCAGCGCGCACGGGCAAGGTGTGTGTCATGGATCCGGCGACAGCGCTGCGGATTGTTTTGTGGGTCGAGGCCAAACAGGATTTGAACGGCTTCCTGCCAGTCGGCGCCATCACGCGCTGCGTCGAGCAGCCGCAGATAGAGAACCATATGCTCGCGATCATACGGGGTCAGCCGCTGACTTAGCGGCGGTTCGTCCAGAAATGCAGGTATCGACCGTCCCGTCATCGCAGGACATTCTCACGGTTACTATATTTTAACCATCGCCCGATGCGTGCATCTTGGGAAGGCAACAAATAGTCCGATGGGGCGAAACGGCTATCGACGACGCTGATGGTTGGGCGTGTCATGATGCAGCAGAACCCCTTGCCCTTTGTCGGTGGAGAGCAGAACGATTCCCGCTGCTTCGAATGCCCTGCGCACCTGATCGCGCGTCGTTTCGTAAACCTCGAGACCGCTTTCGGATTCGAGGCGTTTCAACGCGGTCAGCGATATGCGGGCCTTGTCAGCGAGCGTCTCCTGCGTCCAACCCAGCAACGCGCGAGCGGCCCGCGATTGTCGGGAAGTGATCATGCATGATCACCTCCCACCGGCGCGAACGCACTTGCCAGAACTACGACTATAATAGTCGTAGTTCTCGCCTCGATCCAGCCGAAAGTCGCTTCATCGCGCTGCGGGGCGCGCAATCGACCGACGACTGATTCGGTCGTGCCTTTTGCCGAAGGCGAGGGCCGAGGCCCCATCCGGCTCAAGCGAACGGATCAATCTCGCCGACGATGGTGTCGGCCTCTCCATCATATTCCGCGGCGGGCATGACGCTCATGGTGCCGTCGCCGGCTCGATAGATGATGATCGTGACCATCAGGGTGGCGGCGAGGCTGAAGGCGAAGGCTTGGGCGTTGGCGAGGGACATTTTTCGCAGCTCCTGTCTGGAGGCGGGGATCATCCCCGCTCGACAGGCGCCCGATGTGTTTCGGTCGCGGCCGGGGTCATCAGAGAGGCGAAGCCGAGCTGACCGCACGCTTCGCGTAGCGGACCCCACGAGGGTTGACCCCACGCGAGGCCGGGATTGAAACCAGGGTCAGCCTCAAAAAGCGGGGTGGTGCCCGCCAACCGGAGCGGAAATCTTCGCGTTGCGCGCTGCCGTAGCCCTGCCTTCACCCTGATGGTTGCGATACCGTCGAGATGGGGCGCTGCCGCGTGTCCGCCGCCGAATATGGTGGGAACGGAGTCGGGCGCGGCTTTTCGCCTGAGCCGGATGGGGCCTCGGCGTCCATGGCCAGAAAGGGAAGCGCGTGGCGGCCGCGATCCGACGCGCACATGGAAAATCCCGGCGGCTTTCGCCGCCGGGATTTCCGGTATCCCGCCCGTTAGAACGGAATCTCGTCGTCATCGACGGTGTTGTCGCCGTCGTTCTGGGTCTGCTTCGCCCGGCTCAGGAAATCCACCGTCTCGGCGATGATCTCGCAGCCGTAGCGATCGACGCTCTGCTGGTCAGTCCATTTCGTGTAGTGAATGCGGCCGCGCACAAGAACCTTCATCCCCTTCTCGCAATGCTGCTGGATCGTTTTGCCGAGGCCGTTGAAGGCGGTGATGCGGTGCCATTCGGTGTCCTGGACCCGGTAGCCGTTCTCGTCCCGGATGACCCTGCCTTCCGAGTAGCGGGGGCGCGAGGTGGCGAGCGTGAAGTGGGTGATGCTGGTGCCGCCGTTTGTGGTGCGGGTTTCAGGGGCCTGACCGATGTTGCCGGCGAGAATGACGATGTTCTGCATGGTAAGTCTCCGTTGCTTCCCGGAGGGACCATTCCCTCCGACGAGACCCGGCCAAGACCGTCGGGAGACTCCTGCACTGGCGCCTTTGGCGGCAGCTTGACCCCCAAGGCCCGGAGTGGTGCGGGCAGGCGCTTCAGCGCCAACACGGTCCGGAGCCGCGGGGGTTGCCGGAGGAAACAGAACGGACTTAGGGGATCAGTCAGTCGGAGGGATTGGCGCCTCTCGAAAGCCGGAAGACGACGCGCAGCCGAACCATCGGCCTTGCTGGCAAGAGCGCGCGATCAGGCCCAACCGCCACGAAAACGCACCATTCAGAACCCTCTTTGCTTCCTCATGCGTCGCTGCGGACAAGGCAGGCTGGAACGAGAACGGTAATAGCTGTCGGGTTTGGGGCACATGGCGCTGCCCCACCGTATCAGCGCGAAGAGGGGATCCATGCAGATCTGCATGAGGCATGATGAAGGTGTTCGCGGCTATCTCCACGTCGATATGGGACAGACCGCTCCGGCGGGCGGTGATCGCTCTGGCTCCGGGATTCGCTGTCAGACGGCGCTTTTCGAAACGGACGATGCGGATCGAACACGCCGGCGATCGCGTCCCTGATACGGTCGATCTTGTTCTGATCGGGATACCGGACGCCGCGGCGAAAGCCCGCGGGATGTCTCGCGGGAGCGGAGGGTCGCGGCCGTTGCCTCAGCGCGAAAGGACGGCTGTTCCGACCGCGTAGAGGTTGAGCATCGCGGCGATGCCGATGAATAGACCGCCAGCGCCGCACAGCAGATTGAGGACGAGACCTCCGTCGATCATGTGCTTGGCGATGCCGTGGACAAGTGCGTAGCCGGCGATCACGGCGGGAATGGCGAAGATTGCCAGCGCAATAAGACGCAGAGCCGGATTTTTCGCGAAGCCGACGATGGCGATGACCAACGCGATCGAGCCGAGCGCGGCGCTGATGGCGGCAAGGCCGGACATGAGAAAACTCGCATCCACCGCATAGGCATATTGAAACGCGGTCAAACCAGCCGCGAAGGGTAAGGCGTAGATCGCGAGGTTATAGGCGAGCACGCAAAACGCGATCGTCAGGGAGATGGCGAGCAGGATCAGCGTCATGAAAACCTCCGTGCAAACGGTTGAGGATCACGACAGGCTGCCGGGAGACACGCTCCGCCTGCGACTATGCTGCTTCGCCGGTTCTACAAGAATGCTAGTGTATTCTGAACGAGAGCATTTTTCTCGTAAAGACAATTATAGCTGCCGCGATGCGGCGGCGCGTTATGCGCCGCCGTCGAACTTCATGACAGGGATGCCGAGTTTCCGGGCCTTGTCGGCGAGGTTGTCCTGAATCCCGGTGCCGGGGAAATGGATAACGCCGATCGGCATGGTGTCCAGCATCGCGTCGTTGCGTTTGAAGGGCGCCGCCTTGGCGTGCTTGGTCCAGTCGGGCTTGAAGGGAACCTCCACGACCTTGCGATGGGCGGCCCATTTCGCGGCGATGAGTTCGGCGCCCTTTGGGCTTCCACCGTGCAGCAGCACCATGTCGGGGTGCTTGGCGAGAACCTGATCGAGCTTGGCCCAGATCAGGCGGTGATCGTTGAAATCGAGACCGCCGGTGAAGGCAACCTTCGGACCGGGAGGCAGGAGCACCTCGCTTTCAGCGCGACGCTTCGCGGCGAGGAAATCCCGGCTGTCGATCAGCGCGGCGGTGAGGTTGCGATGGTTGACCATCGAGCCCGTGCGCGGGCGCCAGATCGAGTGGGTGTTGCGCTCGAAGTGCTCGGCGGCCTGGTCGCGCATCAGTTCGAAGGCGTTGCGCCGTTCGAGAAGGGTTTGACCCTGTGCCGTCAGGCGTTCGAGTTCGACGGACTTCACCTCGGAGCCATCCTGTTCCCTCTGGAGGCGGCGCTGGGCGATCTCGTTGTCATCGAGTTCGCGTTCGATCCGGTCGGTGGCGCGATGGAAGAGGTTGACCGTGCCCCAGAGCAATTCTTCCAGATCGGGTTCGAGGCGGGTGTCGGAGAGCGCCACCACGAGGGCATCGAAGATGTCGGCGATGCTGCCGGCGATGACGCGGCCTTCCGGAAGCGGTCGCGGATCGGGGTCGTCTTCGAAGGGACGGTAGCCGTAGAGTTGAAGTTCCTGAAGCAGGTGATCGGTCGGAGAGGAGTCGTGGTGCGGCTCGTATGCGGGGTCGCGTTCTTCGGTCATGGCGGCTTTCCTTCGCGGTGTGGCCGCGCCCATCGCGGCCTTCATGGCGACGAAGGCGGCGGGCGGGCCGGACCTGCACCCGCAGCGAAGCGAAGGGCCGGAACACCGTGGAGGATGCTGGAGGCCGGCGATTTTGCCTCGCGATGCAAAGCGTCCGTAGGACGCGGCGGAAAATCGTCGGCCGCAGGCATTGCCTGTCCGGCCCGACTGACGCCCGATCGCCCTCTCAGAAGGCCGTGGGTGTGGCCCTCGACCCCGAAGATCTCGCGCCATGTTCGCAGCCTCTCACGCACCGCCCTGCCGCACCATTCCTTGCAGTCGATCAGGCCGCCAGGGACATGAAGCGGGCGATGTCGCTCGAGGCAACCTGAAGACGCAGATGGGCCGCAAGGACGTCGAAGCCGAGCAGCCGGAGATCCTCGTTGAAGTCCCCGAGCCGTGGCGTGAGCACGATCGTCTCGATCCCGACGGCGCTGGCGCGCTCGATCAGCACGGTCATCGCCTTGTCGCCAGCCGGATCGTTGTCGCGCGCGATGTAGAGTCGTCGCAGCATCCGCGGGAACAGGATGGCCGAGAGATGCGCGGCCGAGAGCGCCGCCATCGACGGCATCTGCGTCAGGACCGATCGGACCGACAATGTCGTCTCGATGCCTTCGCCGGCCGCCATCACCTCGCAGCCCACGCCGAAGCGCACGGCATGACCGAGGAGGTTGCCTATCGCACGCCGCGGCGTCTCGATCGGGGCACGGCCGAGATTGACCTCGCTGAAGCCATGGGGATCGAGCCAGGTGCGATGCGCGCCTGTCAACTTGCCGGATAGGTCGGTGACGGCTGCGATCATCGCGGGCCAGGTTTCGGTCGGGCTATGCTCGTCCGACCGATAGTAGCAGCGCGGATGGAAGCGGAGCGCGCCGGTTTCGTGCAAAGCCGTAATGCCGCGTCTGCGCAAAACCGCTTCGACGAGGGTTCCGCCGATCGGCTGCGACATGGCGAAGAGCCGCCGCGCCGCTTCGGGCGAACCGGCGCTGGTGGACGTTCTGTCGGCCGGCATCCTGGTCCTTTCCGGTTCGGGGTGCGGAAGCGCGAGGAATCGGCGCGCTTCCTCGGCCACATCCTTGAAGTCGACAAGGCCACAACTTTCGCGGATCACGTCGAGCAGATCGCCATGCTCGCCAGCTGCCGCGGCATCGGACCATTTGCCGGCCGGACCTTTCGGCGAATCCTTCAACCGCACGAACATCGAGCGGCCCGGCGTGTTGCGCACGTCACCGACCTGCCAGTAATTGCCTTGACGACGTCCGGCAGACAGATAGTGACGGCACACCGCCTCGGCCTGCCGGCCAAGACGGTGTGCAAGTTCTGCGGCATCGTGATGGGCCATCACGCCGCCTCCCGCTCGCCGACGCGCTCGACCGGCCAGCGGCCCAGCACGCGCTCGAGCACCGCCGGGCCGGCTGTGTCGGTCGGCACGAACATGCGCAGCTTCCAGGAGATGATCTCGTGGAAGAGGCCATAGGCCGAGAGCCGTTCGCGCATCGTGTCGGTGAAGCCGGACAGCTCGATGCGGTTGGCGCCCATGACACGGCAGCGGCGAAGCTGGAGGCCTCCGGCGAGATCGAGGATCGCGCGGCCATCCATCAGCGCCATGAACGCGGCATCCGGCGTCAGCGAAGATGCGCCGGTCGTTGTCGCGTTGGCCGCCCAGGCCGGCGAGACCTTGCGGCCGACGATCCGCTCGCCCTCGTCAGTCTGAAGCCGATAGACGCGGGTGGACTCGTTCGGCAGCCGCTTCCAGATCGGAAGCAGGAGGCCGGTGACGACGTGGATGGTGCTGTCGGAAAATTCCGGCACCTCGCTGATCTCGGCGTTCCAGGCTGTGGAGAAGGCATTCCGATCGGCGTCGACCCAATGGGTCTCGCCCATCATCCTCACCGCGACGTTGTGCGCCTCCATCGGCCGGATCAGCCTGACGCGCCGCTCGATCTCGCCATCGTCGAGCATGATGCTCGTCGTCGGGATCTGCACAGCGGCGCGACCCGACCGCTCGTTAAGCAGCAGCTTGGCGCGCGGATCGTCGAGATGACCGAGCGCATCATCGAGCGTGACCGGACGATTGCGCTCGCGCTTCGTGATCGTCAGCAGCCGGGTTTCCGCGCCGGTGCCCGGATGGGTGTAGATGGTCTGCCGGTTGATGACGGTGAAGCGTTCCGCCGTCAGCGTCTCCAGCCCGACATCATAGGCGCCGCTGGCGATGGCGCCCTCGATCTTCGCGTTCAGCAATTGCTCGAACGCGGTGAACAGAACACCCTGAAGTTCGATGGTGAGCGCGAGCAGCCGGTTGAGAAACGTGGTGATTGGCGGCAGCTCGTCCTTGATGCCGGTCGAATCCATCAACCTCAGGCCGGTGGCCGACTCGAAACGATCGAGCGAGCAGCCCTCGACCTTGCCGCGCACCAGCAGAAGATAGAGCTGGCGCAGCGCATCGCGGGCATAGGCGCTTTCCAGATTATCCTCGGGCCGGAACAGGCCCTGGCCGCCAGTCTGGCGTTGCCCGCGCGTGATCGCGCCTAGCGTATCGAGGCGACGGGCGATGGTTGAAAGGAATCGCTTTTCGGCCTTCACGTCGGTCGCGATCGGTCGGAACAGCGGCGGCTGCGCCTGATTGGTGCGGTGGGTGCGTCCGAGGCCCTGGATGGCAGCGTCGGCCTTCCAGCCCGGTTCGAGCAGATAGTGGACGCGCAGCCGGGTATTCCGCGCTGACAACTCGGCGTGATAGCTGCGGCCGGTCCCGCCCGCGTCCGAGAAGATCAGGACGCGCTTCCCGTCGTCCATGAACGCCTGCGTCTCCGCGAGATTGGCCGAGGCAGCGCGATTTTCGACGGCGAGACGGTCGCCCCCCGGGCTCTGGCCTCCGGCCAGCCCCGAGGGCAGGCTCTTGCGGACGATGCGCCGCGAGCGGCCCGTCACCTCGGCCACCATGTCGGTCCCGAAGTGCTGGACGATCTGGTCGAGCGCACCGGGGACAGGCGGGAGGCTCGCGAGCTTGGCGATCAACTCGTCGCGACGTGCGACAGCTTCGCGGCTCTCCACGGGTTGGCCATCACGGGTGACGGGCCGTGATGACAGATTACCCTCGCTGTCCGTGAACGGCTCGTAGAGCTGCACCGGAAAGCTCGTCTCCAAATACGATAAAACATACTCGCGCGGCGTGATGTCCATGCGAACGTCGTTCCATTCCTCGGTAGGCAGGTCGGCCAGGCGGCGTTCCATCAGCGCCTCGCCGGTCGAGACGATCTGGATGACGGCGGAATGGCCTTCATCGAGATCGCGGCTGATCGAGCGGATCAGCGTCGGCGTTTTCATGCTCGTGAGCAGGTGGCCGAAGAAGCGTTGCTTGGCGCTCTCGAAGGCCGAACGCGCGGCGGATTTGGCCTGCCGGTTCAAGGTGCCGGACGCGCCGGTGATGTTGGCCGCCTCCATCGCCGCGTCGAGATTGTTATGGATGATGGCGAACGCGCCGGCATACGCGTCATAGATGCGCGTCTGCTCCGGCGTCAGCGCATGCTCGACCAGCTCATATTCCACACCGTCGAAGGAGAGCGAGCGGGCGGTGTAGAGACCGAGCGCGCGCAGGTCGCGGGCAAGCACCTCCATCGCCGCGACGCCGCCGGCTTCGATCGCCTCCACGAACTCGGCGCGGGTGCCGAATGGAAAATCCTCGCCGCCCCAGAGTCCGAGCCGCTGGGCGTAGGCGAGATTGTGGACCGTGGTGGCGCCGGTCGCGGACACATAGACGATGCGGGCGTTCGACAGGGCATGCTGGAGGCGCAGACCCGCGCGTCCCTGCTGCGAGGCAACGACATCGCCGCGTTCTCCCTTGCCGCCACCGGCATTCTGCATCGCGTGCGCCTCGTCGAAAATAATCGCTCCATCGAAGTCGGAGCCCAACCATTCGACGATTTGTTTGACGCGCGAAAGCTTCTCGCCGCGGTCGTCGGACCGTAGCGTGGCATAGGTTGTAAATAGGACGCCTTCCGGCAGCGTGATGGGACGCCCTTGCGGGAAACGCGAGAGCGGTGTGACCAGTAGACGCTCTATGCCCAGCGCCGACCAGTCGCGTTGCGCGTCCTCGATCAGCTTGTCCGACTTGCTGATCCACACCGCCTTGCGGCGGCCCTGCAGCCAGTTGTCGAGGATGATCGCGGCCGACTGGCGGCCCTTGCCGACGCCGGTGCCATCGCCGATCATGAAGCCGCGCCGGAAGCGCACGGCATTCGCCGTATCATCGCGCGCGGCGCTGACGACATCGAAGGTCGCATCCACCGTCCATGATCCGGCCAGGTAATCGGCGTGCGCCTCGCCGGCATAGATCACGGTCTCTAACTGTGCGTCGGAGAGCAGGTCGTAGACGTTGGCCGGGAGGTGCGGCCGATAGGCCGGCTTCGGCGGCGCGACGCTCGCCATCGCCGCCGACTGCACGAGTTTCGTGGGATGCGCCCGAGACTCGGAAATGCGGATCGCCTGCAATCTGTATTCTTCATAGATGGCGTCGGAGAGGCGGCCCGCTTCGCCGGCCTGCCAGTCGAGCGTCTCATAGACGAGCGGCAAGCCCTCCGGTTCGGCCATCGGCGCGGCCGGGGCGGTGCTGACTGCGCGATTGAGATAGCCGCGCACACTGCGGGGCGCGGGCGTGACGATCACAGGAACGGCGATGGAGGGATCGACGGGGAACCGCGCGGGCATATGCTCGCCGAGCCACCCCATCAGCGTGGCGACGTCCGGCGCGACGCCCAGAGGATGCGGGAACACGGCCGGATCTTCGGCGGGCAGCTTGTCGATGACGGTCAGCCGCGTGTCGATGGTCGCGCCGTGCTTGGCATAGACCGCTCCGTCGATGGCGGCGGAGAAGACCACGCGGCCACGCTCCTGCAGGCGGGTGAACGCAGAAGCCCAGGCCGGATTGTCGGGCGCGAAGCTGGCGGCGGTGATTGCGACCAGGCGGCCGCCGGGCGCGAGGCGCGCGAGCGCCGAGGCGACATGGCGGAACGCAGCATCGGCGACGCGGCCCTCGACATGCGCCATGACCGAGAACGGCGGATTCATCAGCACGACGCTCGGCACGGTGGCGGGATCGAGATGATCGTCGATCTGGGCCGCGTCGAAGCGGGTGACGGGATCGGCCGAAAAGAGGGAGGAAAGCAGGTCGGCGCGCAGCTCCGCCAGCTCGTTCAGAACGAGCCTGCCGCCCGCGATCTCGGCGAGGATGGCGAGAAGTCCGGTGCCTGCCGAAGGCTCCAGCACGCGGTCAGCCGGCGTGATGGCGGCGGCATGGGCCGCGGCCAGGCCAAGCGGGATCGGGGTTGAGAATTGCTGGAAGGTCTGGCTTTCGGAAGAGCGCCGCGTATGAGTCGGCAGTAGGCTGGCGATCTTGGTCAGCGGGATGAGGCGTGCTGCCGGAGAACCAGCTTTGCGGAAAAGCGCCTTTCCGTATTTACGCAGGAACAGGACGGTCGCCGCCTCGCAGGCGTCATAGGCTGACTTCCAGTCCCAGGCGCCGCTCGCGTCGGACGCGCCGAACGCAGTTTCCATCGCCGCGCGCAGGGTCGCAGCGTCAACGCGCTCGCCTTGTTCAAGATGGGGCAGCAGCAGGCTCGCCGCCGCGAAGATCGCTGCGGACGACTCCCGATCAGAGCTGGGCGGAAGGAGTGCGGCAGCCGGTGCCGCCGATGTGGACGTCATGTTCACGGGAAAAGCCTCGGGAGAGCGGGACAGGATCGAGCCCGCGCAGCGCTCTCTCTCGACCGCACCGGCTCAAATCCGTCCCGGCCTCCCTCTGCCTCTCATTCGGCAGGCCATGGCCAACACGACAAAAGCGCCCCGGCCATATGGCGGGGCGCTTCAAGTGGTCAGATCCAGCCTCGATCAGCAATCAGGATGGATGAAGCCATCCGGATTGTCGGGATTGGGCGGCAGATAGGCATCGTAGGGATTGCCGTCGGCGAGATGGCCGAAGGGCGTGAAGACATAATCGCCGTTGTCGCGCCCCACGGCGCAGATGACATAGCGTGGCGTTCCCGTCTCGGCGTCGAGGCACTCCATGAGCGCGAAACTGCCGTCCGCTGCCGCGCGCAGCAGCGTCTGGAAATTGGTGCTGGCGTGTGCGGGAATGCTCATATCAGCTCTCCTTCGTCGGAGAGCGTCTCGGCGAGCCAGCCATCGGTGTAGGTCCAACCGATCGTCTCGCCGGTCGCGAGGTCGAGGACGTGCGCGCCGCCGCCGAACCCATCGAGCCGAGGGCGCGAGCAGGTGTTGGCGTATTGGAAACCCCATCGGCCCGTCAGCCCGAACTCGGCGGCGCAGATCTTCACGAACGGAATCAGCCGTTCGGGATCGCCGGTGACATCATCGCGCATCCAGAGCTGGGCGCCGCCATGTTCGGGCTGGATCGACAGAAGGAAGCCTTCCGAAGGCGGCTCCTCCGACGCGCCGTCCTCAGACAGCTTGTTGTAGAGGTCGAGCGCGCGGGCGGCGTTGTCGGGCGTGTCGACGTCGAGCAGGCACGAGAAATGAGTGAAATAGCCAGCCATGACGGCCTCCTGAAACGAAAACGCCCGGCGCGATGGCCGGGCTGAGGAACGGATTGGGAAGGACGGCGCGGGACGACTGAAGCCGCCCCGAGCCGGTGTGCTATTCGGCGGCGACGGCGTGCAGGACTTCGTCCTCTTCGTCGGAGGGTTCGTCATCGTCGGCGAGGAAGGCCGGCAGCGCCTCGTCGCCTTCGTCGCTCGTCGCGGGCTCGTCATGCTCGACCATGCGTAGCGGTTCGGGCAGCCAGCCGCTGTCGGCGAGCAGGCGTTCAGCCTCCTTCGCCATGTCGCCCTTCTTCAGATGATCGATGAGCTGGGCAGCGCGTTCGCCCGCGCCTTCGCGCACCGCGGCGAGGATGCGCGGCTTCGTCACGCGGCCGAGATAGTTTTCGACGGTCGGACGGAAGCCCACCTCCACCATGTCGAGGCCGGTCGCGCGCGCCAGCCGATCCGCCTCGGCCATGCGTCGGTCGAGGCCCGACTGCGAGACGCCGCTGCCACTGAACGGATTGGGTCGCTCGTAGAGGGCGTTGACGCCGTAGCTGACGCAATGGGCGAGGAGCGCCAGACGGCTGGCGTCGTCAAGCGCGGCGAGCCAGTCCCACAACGCATCCTCATCCGCAGGCAGGTCCGCCTTCCAGTCCTCATGCCGCTGGGTGATCGCCTTGGCATAGGACGTCTCGGCAAGATCCTTGCCCTGTTCGCGGAAGAAGACGTGATTGATCGACGCCTGCAGGCTTGCGCCGGCGGTGCCGGTGCGCTGGAAGGTGTCGCGCACCAGCTTGTGCAGCAGGGCCGTGAGCGCGATCTGCGGATTGGCCCCGACCGCATCCCGCAGCGCGAGCGTGCGGTGCGCGGTCAGCTCTGTGACGAGCCGTTCGGGCAGTGGCTTGATGACGTCTTCTTCGTCATCCTCTTCCGGCTCGGCCGACTGGCCGCCGATGGTGATGACGGCGCGCTGAACACTGCTCGCGATCCCTGCGTCGGTCCCGGCCGGATCGGTTACGCCATCGGTCTCATGGCCCTTCGCGTCGATCGGCGCCTCGTCCTCCGGACGGACATAGCCGCGATGGACGATGAGCGCGCCATCGCGATCGACGCTGACGAACACGCCGCCGCGCGCGATCTCTGTGGGATCGTAGATGACCGGCCGCTGCTCGAACGCCTCGAGCGCCGCTTCGATCTCGCCGAGGCGCTGGTCGATCTCGTCGGGCAGTTCGTCGGCTTCCGCATATTCCGCTTCGAGCCGGTCATACTCCTCGCGCAGCGCCGCGCGAGCGGCGCGCTCGTCGTCGGTGAGATCGATGGGAGTGCCGGCCAGAATGCGAAGACCCTGATCGTGGCTATAGGGCAGATCGGTGTCGACGCTGATCCACTTCCAGCCTTCGGCCGCGATCTCGTCGGCGATCGCCTTCAGCTTGTCGGAGACCAGGTGGTCGAGCAGCGCCGGTTCCTGAAGCCAGCCACCATCGTCGGTCTCGAACAGGTCGCGAAGGATTTCGCCGCCCGCCGCCTGATAGGCGTCGACGCCGACGAACTGCGCCCGCTTGTCGGAAGCGGGGACGGAGGTTTCGGTGAGAAGCTGGCGGATATGCCAGGGCTGGCGATTATAGGAATGCTGGACCGCCTCCCAGACCTGTTCCTGCCGGGCATGGTCGGGGTTGACGGTGAACGCCATCAGCATCTCCAGCGTCATGCCGTCCTCGGCGTAGATGCCGCAAAGCGTCGGCGAGACGGCCGCCAGGCGTAGGCGCTGCTTCACGATCTGGACCGTGGTGAAGAAGGCGGTGGCGATTTCCTCCTCGGTCATGCCCTTGGTCCGCATGTCGAGGAAGGCGCGGAACTGGTCGAGCGGATGGAGCGCGACGCGCTGCGTGTTCTCGGCCAGGCTGTCATCCTCCGCGAGAATGGGCGTCGAGGGATCGCGCACGACGCAGGGCACCGGGGAGGTCTTGGTCAGGCGCTTCTGCTTCACCAGCAGCGCGAGCGCCTGGTAGCGCCGGCCACCGGCGGGCACCTCGAACATGCCGGTTTCGCCGCCATCGGTATTAAGGACCGGGCGGACATTGAGGCTCTGGAGGAGCGTGCCGCGGCGGGCGATGTCCTCGGCCAGTTCCTCGACCGAAACGCCGGACTTCACGCGCCGGACGTTGGACTGGCTGAGGACCAGCTTGTTGAAGGGAATGTCGCGCGAGGGCGAGAGGGTGAGTTTCTGAACGGCAGTAGCCATCGTGGTAGTCTCCGCGACGGGCGCCGAGAGCCTCTCTCTCGATCCTAAACCCGTCACGAAGCGAAGCGCCGCCCTCTTCCTCTAAAGAGAGCAGCGCCACGGATACGGAACAGAGGAAAGCCGGAAACCCGTATCTCCGCATTTCTGGATTTCAGGGGATCACGCCGCCTGCCGTTCGTCATCGGCCGTGCCGAAATCGGTGTCGGAGGCGAAGCTGAGCAGCCAGTCGGCCGCCTTGCTTGCCTGGGAGGCGGCGCGGACGATGGCGCGATTGTCCTCGCGCAGCACCTCCAGCCAGGAGCCGATGTAGTCGGCGTGGCGGACGGTGGGCACGATGCCGAGCGAGGCGCAGCAGAAGGCGGCGTTGATCTCGGCCACCAGCTCCTCGAATGCGTACTTCTTGGTGCCAAAGGCGCCGGAGAGGTCGCGGTTCAAGCGATGAGCTGCACCGCTGGCGTGCCCCAGCTCGTGCAGGGCCGTCCGGTGCCAGTTGATCGGCTCGAAGTACGCTTGGGGTGGCGGAACCTGCACATAGTCTGGACCTGGCGCATAGAAGGCGCGATCGCCGCCGATGCGGAAGTCGATGCCCGTCGCCCGGATCAGCGCTTCGACCTTCGGCTCGATCAGGCCGGGTGGAGGCGGTGGAACGATCGCGGCGATATCGTCCGGAAGGCCATCGCATTGCGCGGTGTTGAACACCGTGAATCGCTTGAGGAACGGGATCGCGGCAGCTTCCTCACCGGCCTCGCGGGCGCGGCGCTTTTCGTCCTCCGGGGTGAAGCGATCGGCATAGACGACGGTCGTGCCACGCTCGCCTTTGCGGACGTTGCCTCCAAGCGAGAGCGCCTGGCGGAACGTGAGCCAACTCTGACCGGGAAAGCCGTGCTGGATGACGGCGCCCCATAGAATCAGAACATTGATACCCGAGTAATGCCGGCCGGTTGCGCCATTGCTCGGCATGGCGAGCGGCGCTCTGGTCGAGGCCGATCCCCAAGGCTGGACCCAGGGCACGCGCCCGGTTTCCAGTTCTGCGATGATCTTGCCGGTGATTTCGTCATAGAGGCTCGTCCGGTCCTGGCCGGCGCGCGCTTTACCATCTTTCCTGAACATCGCGATTCTCCGCGACGGGCGCCGGAGACCTCTTCCCCAGCCCTTAACCCGTCACGGAAAACCCGTCCGAACTCTCACTCTCAGGGGGCGTTGCGGGGCAGGCTGTGCAGAAACTCAGCGAGGACTCGATGCGGCCGCGATGACGCAAACCGAATAGAGCGGGGTTCTCAGCCCCGCGACATCAGCGCTCCGGTTCCGAAGGCGTTCGAAGCGCGGATAATGTTG
>NZ_JBPPLY010000014.1:0-83585 GCF_051535215.1 Nitrobacter sp.
GTGACGGATGACCATTTCTTTCTGGTGCCGAAGGTCGTCGAATAACAGGTCGTGAGCCCATGTGTCTGCTGTGTAACGATGAGAAGGTCTATCGGACCTATATGGATCACCTCGACGCGTTGAAGCGACGGGGGGAGACTGTGGATCCCGACAAGGTATTGGACGCCGTCTTCGAGCAGCTTCAGGCGGAAGAAAAGGTTCGCGCCACCGATCCCCGAAACGACAGGACGCTGTCGCCATTTTTTTGCAGCGCGGTTGATAAATGACGGATTTGACGTCGCTTACGCTGGCCGAGGCCCGTGATGGTCTCGCGACCAGGTCGTTCACTGCGATTGAGTTGACCGACGCGCATCTGGCGGCAATGGAGGGCGCGCGCGCCCTCAATGCCTATGTGCTCGAGATGCCGGAGCGGGCGAGGGCGATGGCGCGCGAGGCTGACGCGCGGATTGGCAAAGGCGAGGGCGGGCCGCTCAACGGCATTCCGCTCGGCGTCAAGGATCTGTTCGCGACCGAAGGAACGCGGACCACGGCATGCTCGCAAATTCTCGACGATTTCAAGCCGCCCTACGAATCCACCGTGACGTCGCAACTCTGGCGCGACGGCGCCGTGATGCTTGGAAAACTCAATAACGACGAATTCGCGATGGGGTCGTCGAACGAGACCTCGCGCTTCGGTCCCGTCATCAATCCGTGGCGGCGGCAGGGGTCTGATGCGAAGCTGGTCCCCGGCGGTTCGTCGGGCGGGTCGGCTGCGGCGGTGGCGGCCCGACTGTGTCTTGGCGCGACTGCGACCGACACCGGCGGTTCGATTCGCCAGCCCGCCGCCTTCACCGGCACCGTGGGCCTCAAGCCGACCTATGGACGCTGCTCGCGCTGGGGCATCGTCGCGTTTGCATCGTCGCTCGATCAGGCTGGGCCGATCGCGCGCACCGTGCGCGACGCGGCTATCCTGATGCGCTCGATGGCCGGCCACGATCCGAAGGATACGACCTCGGTCGATCGCGAAGTTCCCGACTACGAAGCTGCGGTCGGCAGATCCGTGAAAGGAATGAAGATCGGCCTTCCCAGGGAATATCGGCTCGACGGCATGCCCGCGGAGATCGGGAGACTGTGGACGCAGGGCGCCGAGTGGCTGAAAGCCGCGGGCGCCGAACTGGTCGAGGTCTCGTTGCCGCATACGAAATACGCGCTGCCCGCTTATTACATCGTGGCGCCCGCAGAGGCGTCGTCGAACCTCGCGCGTTACGATGGCGTTCGTTACGGCGCGCGCGTCGACGGCCGCAATCTCGTCGAAATGTATGAGAATACGCGCGGGAAGGGCTTTGGCGCGGAGGTCCGCCGTCGTATCATGATCGGCACCTATGTCTTGTCCGCAGGTTACTACGACGCCTATTACCTTCGTGCGCAAAAGGTCCGGACCTTGATCAAGAAGGATTTCGAGGATTGCTATGCGGCGGGGGTCGATGCGATCCTGACACCCGCGACGCCATCTGCCGCCTTCGGCATCGGCGAGAAGGCTGGCGCCGATCCTATCGAGATGTATCTTAATGACATCTTCACCGTGACGGCGAACATGGCGGGCCTGCCGGGCATCGCCGTACCTGCGGGCAGGGATGCTCATGGACTGCCGCTTGCATTGCAACTGATCGGCCGTCCGTTCGACGAGGAGACGCTCCTTTCGCTTGGCGAGATCGTCGAGCAGGCGGCAGGGCGCTTTATGCCGGAGGTGTGGTGGTGACGCCGGAAGCTTTCAAGGCCAGCCTGACAAACGCCGAGCCACCGCCGGGCGTTTCGGCACCGCTTGCGGCATTGTGGTGGGCCGCCAAGGGTGACTGGAACAAGGCGCACGTCACCGTGCAAAACAAGCTGGGCACGGACGCCGCCTGGGTGCACGCCTATTTGCATCGGCTCGACGGACGCGAGATCAGCAATGCCGCGTACTGGTATCGCCGCGCGGACAAGCCGTTCGCGAAAAGTTCGTCCGAGGACGAGTGGAACCAGATTGTCGTGGAATTACTGGGCGGCGAGGGCGGCTAGACAGACGGGGCGGGCCGGGACAGCATGAGCGAGACTGTCCGGCTCTGCGCATCAATGGCGACATCGGCGGGGACGATTGCACGGCCATGCGTTCAGCATTTGCGATCATTGGATTTTGCGCGGTGCTGCTTGGCTGCGCGTCGATCCAGAACACGCCGGTCAACCAGCCGGGCAGCAGCGCCGAGCTCGCGGGCCAGCTTCACGAAAACTTCGAGGAGCGCGCCGCTTCCGACGATGACCTGGTCGGGCTGTCGTTCTCGGGCGGCGGAACGCGGGCCGCGGCCTTTTCCTTCGGCGTGCTGGAGGAGTTGGCGCAAATACCGGCGCGCGGTGGCGGAGGCGTGTCGATGCTTGATCGCATCGATTTCATTTCCGGCGTGTCTGGCGGCTCGGTTACGGCGGCATATTTCGGGCTGCGCAAACGCGCGGCGCTTGCCGACTTCCGTGAAAGATTTCTGCTGCGCAACGCGGAGGAAGGGCTTCAGACCGACCTCAATCTTGCCACGCTCGGCAAGGCGTTTGCCGGCGGCATCAATGACTCCAGCGGCCTGCCGCGCTGGCTCGATGCCAACCTGTTTCATGGCGCGACCTTCGCCGATCTTCGCAAGACGGTGCGCCCGCGAGTCTGGATCAACGCCTCCGACATCTACAATCGCACGCCCTTTGTTTTCGGTGTGACCGCGTTCAGCGCGATGTGCAGCGATCTCGGATCCTATCCGCTGGCGAACGCGGTGGCCGCGTCGGCAGCGGTGCCTGTTGCGTTCGCGCCGGTGGTGATCCAGACCTTTCCGGGCCGGTGCAAGGATCCGCTGCCGGCCTGGATCGTGAAGGCGCGCGACAACCGCAACGCGCCCCCGATGCTGAGCGCGTTTGCGAAAGCGGTCAGTCGCTATCACGATGGCGAAATTCCCTATATCAAGCTGCTCGACGGCGGCTTGGTCGACAACTACGGCTTGGCCGGTTTCACCATTGCGCGGCTGTCGGCGAGCACGCCCTATGGACCGCTGTCGCCCGATCAGGCCGTCAAGATACGGCGCGCGCTGTTTCTGGTGATCGATGCGAAGACCGGCCTCGCCGGCAACTGGATCAATACCATTGAAGGCCCGAGCGGCGTCGACCTGGTCAAGGCCGCCGCGGACACCGCGATCGATGCCAGCGTCGGCGCGGGCTATACCGCCTTCGAGCGAACCATGGGCGACTGGCAGACGGCGCTGATCCGCTGGCGCTGCGGCCTGTCGGCCGCCGATCGCGCCCGTTACGGCGCGCGCCCGGGTTGGAATTGCCACGATTTGAAATTGTTCGTGGGACGGATCGGCTTCGATCAACTTGATCCCGCGCGTGCCGCGAGCCTGGAGACCGTTCCGACCCGCTTCCATCTGCCGCCGCAACAGGTCGATGACGTGATCGCCGCCGGGCGCGACGCGTTGCGGGCGAGCCCCACCTTCCGCGCGTTTGCCGGCAGCAGGTGAGCGGGCGCAAGCGGCCGACTCAATTGATTTGGACGGGGGTTTTCCCGTCGCAACCTCCGGGGTAAAAGCCGCGCATGAACGCACCTGTCAAACCGTCGAACCTGATCAAGGGCGCCACCGGCGAGTGGGAGATCGTGATCGGGCTCGAAGTCCACGCCCAGGTCACATCCAACGCAAAGCTGTTCTCCGGCGCGTCGACTGCCTTCGGCGGCGATCCCAACAGCCACGTCTCGCTGGTCGACGCCGCGATGCCCGGAATGCTGCCTGTCATCAACGAGGAATGCGTCCGGCAGGCGGTGCGGACCGGATTGGGACTGAACGCCCGGATCAATCTGCGCTCGGTGTTCGACCGCAAGAACTATTTCTATCCCGACCTGCCGCAGGGCTATCAGATCAGCCAGTACAAGTCGCCGATCGTCGGCGAGGGCGAGGTCGTGGTCGATCTCGCCGATGGCACGAGCATCACGGTTGGGATCGAGCGGCTGCATCTCGAACAGGACGCGGGCAAGTCGCTGCACGACCAGCATGCCGACATGAGCGCGATCGATCTGAACCGCTCCGGCGTGGCGCTGATGGAAATCGTCTCCAAGCCGGATATGCGCTCGTCGGAACAGGCCAGAGCCTATGTGACGAAACTGCGGTCGATCCTGCGCTATCTCGGCACCTGCGACGGCGACATGGAGAAGGGCAGCCTGCGCGCCGACGTCAACGTCTCGGTGCGCCGGCTAGGGCAGCCCTTCGGCACCCGCTGCGAGATCAAGAACGTCAATTCCATCCGCTTCATCGGTCAGGCGATCGAACACGAGGCGCGACGCCAGATCAGCATCCTCGAGGATGGTGGCAGCATCGACCAGGAAACCCGGCTGTTCGATCCGGACAAGGGCGAGACCCGCGCGATGCGCTCCAAGGAAGAGGCGCACGACTACCGCTACTTTCCGGATCCCGACCTGCTGCCGCTGGAATTTTCGCAAGACTTCGTCGATGCGCTGAAGGTCGACCTGCCGGAATTGCCCGACCAGAAGAAGACGCGCTTCATCGGCGACTTCGGTCTGACGCCCTACGACGCCGCCGTGCTGGTCAGCGAACACGAGAGCGCCAACTTCTATGAGGCGGTGCTGGCGGGGCTTGCGAATGCGCGCCGCGACGGAAAGCTGGCTGCCAACTGGGTGATCAACGAACTGTTCGGGCGGCTCAACAGGGAAAGCCGGGGAATTGCGGAATCGCCGGTATCGGCATCGCAGCTCGCCGCGATCCTAGACCTGATCGGCGAAGGCACCATTTCCGGCAAGATCGCCAAGGATCTGTTCGAGATCGTCTGGACCGAGGGCGGCGACCCGCGGGCGCTGGTCGAAGCGCGCGGGATGAAGCAGGTCACCGACATGGGTGCGATCGAGAAGGCGGTGGATGACATCGTCGCCGCCAATCCGGACAAGGCCGCGCAGGTCCGCGACAAGCCGCAGATGATCGGCTGGTTCGTCGGTCAGGTGATGAAGGCGTCCGGCGGCAAGGCCAACCCGCAAGCCGTGAACGATCTGCTCAAGACCAAGCTCGGTCTGTAGTCGTCATCCGCCCCGCTGCCGTCGATCGGTGCTTCAACATTGCGTTCGTCTGCATGTGCGCAGTCTGTCGGCGATGCGATGCATGCTGGTCCGGCGCGTGGCCGCATTGTCCGAAGGATGCAGGATGCGGAGCGAGACGTTGGGCGATGCTACGCTCCGTCTGCTCGCCGAAATTGCAGTCGTGTGTGCGCGCGTTGTACGCCGGCATCACACCGTGATGACGTGACGATAGCTGCTCTGGTTTTGCGAATCGGATTTCACGATTCGCAAAAAGCGCAGCTTCACGGGCACCGAATGGCAATTTCCCGGATTGGCGTGAAAATATTTTTGTTGCCAAAAGTTGCGACTCGGAGTCCGCGCTACGACGATCGTCACGGGCGCAGCGACTCGGCGTCGTGGGTCACACGCGTCTGTCGTTACGTTGCGAAGTGCAGAATGATGCTGCGGCACAGCCACTTCCTGAAATGTCGACATTTGTCGATGCAGGTTTTTCGCTGGTTGAGCTCGCTGCTCATCGCCGAATATGCGCAGCATTCTAAAATGCGTCGTCGCTGCGGCGGCATTTGTCTGTCAACACTTCCTTAAGTGGGACACTGTTTTTTTCAATGTGTTGGTGTATTCGAAGGATGTGCATTTCGATTCCCGAGTGCACGCAGCGACTAAGCCATCTCACTAACCCCTGGAGGGCAACATGGCCAAGAAGGCGAAGAAGGCAAAAGCTAAGAAGGTCAAGAAGGCGAAGAGCGCGGTGAAGAAGACTGCGAAGAAGACCCGCAAGGTCGCCAAGAAGAAGAAGTAAGCTCGCGTGATGGAATCGCCGGCGGATGCCGGCGACGTCGCAAGAGCCGAAGAGAGTTTGCCTCCAAGAGCAGATTTTCAATCCAGGCTCCGGTCGACGAGAGAGGGTGTCGGCGAGACATCAGGTCAAACGGTCGGATCGTCTGTCCCGGGAGCTCCCCGTGACAACCGGTCCGAGGGAAGATCACGGTGAGTTCACCTGGGGTCTTCGTTCGATGCGGATGTCAATGTCCGCAGTCACCAGCGGCCTCGGCTGCGGTGAGAGTTGGTCCTGACGTGTTCACCGACGCCCTCGTCCTGCCGCCGGCGTGGCTCAGCCCCGGTGTTGCTGTTTCCCCATTGTTTGAATCGTTGCCGCCACCGCGGTGACCGCGGTTTCACCGCGATGCGCGTTCAGCGCTGCCGGACCGGGCTCGGCTCTGGCGATGGTTACCGGTTTGCCAAGCACGACAGTAAACCGAATTCCGCGGAATCAGGAAAGTCTCCGAAAAACAAAGACTTTTTCGATTCCACCGGGTGGTCCTCGCACTGAGCGTTCACGTTCGATTCATCGCAATGCTTAAACTGCTCTTCAAATTTTACCGCCATGGTCTGCGCGTCTGGACGGCACGCCGGTGAACGGCGGTCGGGACCAGCGGGGACGACGACAAGTGGATGGGGCCGCGCTCGAAGCAGGGCGGTTATAAAAAGGAACAGAGGAATGTTTCAGGGGCATATCGATTTCGAGACGGCAGCGCCGGTAGGCGCTGACACCATTCAGAATATTCTGTTCGAACGCGGTTTGTACTGGGCGAGCGGCCGGGCCGGTCTGGTCGACCTGGTGGCCGCGCACAAGTGGTTCAATCTCGCAGCGCTCAAGGGCCATACCGAAGCGATCGCGATGCGTCGGGAAATCGCGGCGCTCATGTCCGAGGCCGAGATTGTCGCAGCACAGCGCGAGGCGAGGGCCTGGATGACCGTGCATTGATCCGCTCTCAGGCGCAACTTCCGGCAAGCCTCACGGACGGTTCGGCTTGGTCCTGGCTATAACGCGGCGCCATGCTTCGTCCCCGTCGCTATCGCGACAAGGGACTCGCGTTATTCGTGCGGTTTGCGAAATCCGTTTTGAATTGGAAATCAGCGAGCCGTTTTGAGTCGCATCTTTTAAGCGGGGCAGGCGCCCTGCAGGACGCCGTTCGCCTGACCATAGAAGCCGGCGGCTCCTGCGGAGTTCCCCAGCGAGTTCAGGATGTCGCCGACCGATATGTAAATCTTGCTGACGGCAATCGCAGTCCGGCAGTCCATGCCGCCGGCAACTGCTTCGAGATTGGTGTCGTTCAGTTCGCGCATCTCGGTGTGCATGTCTCTCTCCTGTTTTGAAGGAGAGGCCGTCCCCTCGTGATCAACGTCGCAGGAGTACGACGCGCCGGTCTTCGTCGCTGTGACGGATGTCACAAAGCGGACAGGGCACCCGCGAGTTTGAACCGCGAGGTCGATCGTTGCTGACCTGAAATCTGACCTAGCCGTCGCTCTATATATAGATGCCGAACGAGTGGCCGAGAGCTCTCGCCAACGAGAAGCCGGCACGGGTCAATGTCCCGTTGTTGTAATTCTGATCCCACTGGTTGATCACAACCAGCGCGACTGCCAGCGCGAAAATCATCTTCATGATGGTACATTGACACCAGAGTCTTAAGATTAAATTAGGACTGGCGGCTGTTGGGTCCGGGTGCTGTTTTCGAACATTCCCGGCAGAGAAGGTGCCTGGTCGAAGTAGGGCCAATACCGGCAGAGAAGGTGCTGTCCTAATGCTGACGTCAAAATGAAAAAGGCCGCCCACTGAGGCGCCTTGCGGGTTCCAAAATGGGTGAACGATCAAGGGCTCCAGAGACGGACGAAGACGCCGCAAAGCTCTCCTTGAATGAGCTTAATGAATGGATCAGCCGCGCTGAGTTTCGCGCATGTCGTCTCAGTCTGTCAGCTTCGCTCAAGAAGTCTGCAATGAAACGACTCGTCTGGCTGGAATCTCGGCGCGAAACGTTGCATGGCGTCCCGGCTCCTAAACGTGGACGTTTTTGAACTTAGGACACTTTCCAAATCAACTTAGGACACTGAGGGTCAAATACGGACAGTACCGTAGAGAAGAAAAGAACATATTGCGAACTTAGAACAAATAGGGTACATGTGGTTTCACCTCATCATCCACGGCCATTCGTTGTCCCGTCTGCGAATCCCGTTCATAAGGAGCCCGGCCCATGTCCCAAGCTGCCCTGCGTATCGTCGAAGGATCTTCCATGGATAAGTCGAAGGCCCTATCCGCCGCGCTCTCCCAGATCGAGCGCCAGTTCGGCAAGGGCTCGGTGATGAAGCTCGGCAAGAACGACAAGTCGATGGACGTCGAGGTGATTTCCTCGGGTTCGCTCGGCCTCGACATCGCGCTCGGCGTCGGCGGCCTGCCCAAGGGACGCATCGTGGAAGTCTACGGTCCGGAGTCCTCGGGCAAGACCACGCTGGCGCTGCATGCGGTCGCCGAGGCGCAAAAAAAGGGCGGCATCTGCGCCTTCATCGACGCCGAGCACGCGCTTGACCCGGTCTATGCCCGCAAGTTGGGCGTCAATGTCGACGATCTCCTGATTTCGCAGCCCGATCACGGCGAGCAGGCGCTGGAAATCGCCGATACGCTGGTGCGCTCCGGCGCGGTGGACGTGCTCATCATCGATTCGGTCGCAGCGCTGGTGCCGCGCGCCGAACTCGAGGGTGAGATGGGTGACGCGCTGCCCGGCCTGCAGGCGCGGCTGATGAGTCAGGCGCTGCGCAAGCTCACCGCCTCCATCAACAAGTCCAATACCATGGTGATCTTCATCAACCAGATCCGCATGAAGATCGGGGTGATGTACGGATCGCCGGAAACCACCACGGGCGGCAACGCGCTGAAGTTCTATGCGTCCGTGCGCCTCGACATTCGCCGCATCGGCGCGATCAAGGAACGCGACGAGGTCGTCGGCAACCAGACCCGCGTCAAGGTGGTGAAGAACAAGCTCGCGCCGCCCTTCAAGCAGGTCGAGTTCGACATCATGTACGGTGAAGGCATCTCCAAAATGGGAGAGATCCTCGATCTCGGCGTCAAGGCGGGCATCGTCGAAAAATCCGGCGCCTGGTTCTCCTATGATAGCCAGCGCATGGGGCAGGGACGCGAGAACGCGAAGGCGTTTTTGCGGTCCAATCCCGACATCACCGCCAAGATCGAAATGGCGATCCGGCAGAATTCAGGGCTTATCGCCGAGCAGATTCTGGCCGGCAGCCCCGAGCGTGATGATGACGAGGAGGAGCCGGCCGAGGACTGAGGTTGGTCGGTTGGGTATTTCCGGGACGCGGGCTGGTGCAGCCCGGGTACGGTGCGATCCGCAAAGACGGGAATCCTTTGTGGAAGCGTCTCGCGCCTCTCGGAAGCAACGGGCGCTGTGGATGTTGAGTTGCCGACATCCCCAGCGTCCGTTTTTGTTTTTCATCCCTCGGGAGACATCTTCAGCACGCAACGGCTTTGCTTACGCAACTCCGTGGTCGAGCGGAAAGCACATGCGAGCGGAGGCGAAACACAAAAGTCGTCATCGCCGCGAAAGCGGAATACCCGGTAATCATATTGGGCTTGAGGTCGACCGGGCACGCTTTGGTTACGGGACCGCTCGCCGGAGCCTGTCATCGGACCGGCGAAGCCGGCTCCTTCGAGGCGACGTCGCCTCGATTTCAGCCATAGCATTTCAGCCATGGCGTTTCGAGCGAAGCCTCCGGCCTGGCCCGAGGATAGATGCCGGCTTGCGTCAAGAAAACGCGTCAAAACAAAATCATGAGCCTGGCTTCTGATTTCGTCAGAAGCCAACTCTTGGATGGCGATGACCTTGTTACTCCGCAGCCTGGGCGTAGTCTTCCAGCGGCGGACATGAGCAGACCAGGTTGCGGTCGCCGTAGGCATTGTCGACCCGTCCGACCGGTGGCCAGTATTTGTCCGAGCGCGATGTGCCGGCCGGAAAGCAGCCCTGGGCGCGGCTGTAGGGCCGCGACCAGTTATCCTCGGCGATGTCGTGCACCGTATGCGGCGCATGGCGCAGTGGCGAGGACTCGACGCTCCAGTGTCCGGCCTCGATCTCGGCGATCTCGTTCCGGATCGCGATCATGGCGTCACAGAATCGATCGAGCTCTGCTTTTGCCTCCGATTCGGTCGGCTCGATCATCAGCGTTCCCGGCACCGGAAAACTCATGGTCGGGGCGTGGAAGCCGTAGTCGATCAGCCGTTTGGCGATATCGTCGACGGTCACGCCGGTTTTAGCCTTCAGCGGGCGGGTATCGATGATGCATTCATGCGCGACGCGGCCCTTCACGTTGCGGTACAGCACCGGAAAGTGCGGATCGAGGCGCTGCGCAATATAGTTGGCGTTGAGGATGGCGACTTCGGTGGCCCGCGTCAGGCCTTCGCCACCCATCATCAAAATGTAGATGTAGGAGATGGTCAGGATCGAGGCCGAGCCGAACGGCGCGGCCGAGACCGGTCCGACCGCGGACGGTGTTGCGCCGTCGGTTACGGGATGGCCGGGAAGGAAGGGCGCGAGGTGCGCCTTCACGCCGATCGGGCCCATGCCCGGGCCGCCGCCGCCATGTGGAATGCAGAAGGTCTTGTGCAGGTTGAGGTGGCTGACGTCGGCGCCGTAATCGCCGGGCCGCGACAGGCCGACCTGCGCGTTCATGTTGGCGCCATCGAGATAGACCTGACCGCCATGGCCGTGCACGATGTCGCAGATGTCGCGGATATGCTCTTCGAACACGCCGTGGGTCGAGGGATAGGTGATCATGATCGCGGCGAGCCGGTCGGCATGCTGCGCCGCCTTAGCCTTGAGATCGTCGACATCGACGTCGCCCCGCGCATCGCAGGCCACCACCACGACCTCCATCCCCGCCATGTTGGCGGAGGCCGGATTGGTGCCGTGCGCGGAAGAGGGGATCAGGCACACCGTGCGGTGGCTGTCGCCGCGCGCCGCGTGATAGCCGCGGATCGCCAGAAGCCCGGCATATTCGCCCTGTGCGCCGGAGTTCGGCTGCAGCGAAATCGCATCATAGCCGGTGATGTCGAGCAGCCATCGTTCGAGTTGTTCGAACAGCGCATAATAACCCTCCGCCTGCTCGGGCGGCGCGAACGGATGCAAACTCGCGAATGCAGGCCACGTCAGCGGAATCATTTCCGTGGTGGCGTTGAGCTTCATCGTGCAGGATCCGAGCGGGATCATCGCGCGATCGAGCGCGAGATCGCGGTCGCTGAGCTTTCGCATGTAGCGCAGCATCTCGGTTTCAGAGCGGTGCGCGTGAAACACCGGATGGGTCAGATAGGATGTCCTGCGCCCGAGCTCGGCAGGCAGCAGGTCGGAGGCGTGGGGTTCGACGTCGGCATAAGACAGCGCGCCGCCGAATGCGCGCCACACCGCTTCGACGATCTCCGGCGTGGTGAGCTCGTCGAGCGCGATGCCGAGCGTACGGTCGGCGTTGATCCGCAGGTTGATGCCCTGGCTGAGCGCACGGATGACGATCTCGTCCTGTCGGTCGTCCGCCTTCACGATGAGCGTATCGAAGGTTGCGCCGTTGAGCGGCGCGAAGCCGAGCCGCGTCAGGCCGGCCGCCAGCGTCGCGGTATGATGATGCACGGTGCGCGCGATCTGCGCCAGCCCTTCGGGACCGTGATAGACCGCGTACATCGACGAGATCACCGCCAGCAGGACCTGCGCGGTGCAGATGTTGGAGGTGGCTTTCTCCCGGCGGATGTGCTGTTCGCGGGTCTGCAGAGCGAGTCGATAGGCCGGCGCTCCGCGGGAATCCACGGAGAGGCCGACGATGCGGCCGGGCAGCAATCGCTTCAGCGCGTCGCGCACCGCCATGTAGGCCGCGTGCGGCCCGCCATAGCCCATCGGCACGCCGAAGCGTTGCGCCGATCCGACTGCGATGTCGGCGCCCAGTTCGCCGGGCGAGGCCAGCAGCGTCAGCGCCAGCAAGTCGGCCGCGATCACGGCGAGACCGCCCTTGGCCTTGATCGCGGCGATAGCCGGACGCAGGTCGCGCACCACGCCCGATGTGCCGGGATATTGCAGCACCGCGCCGAACACGTCCGCTTTGTCGAGATCGTGCAGCGGATCGCCAGTGACGAGCGTCCAGCCGAGAGGTTCCGCGCGGGTCCGCAGCACCGCGAGCGTCTGCGGATGCACCTCGTGATCGACGAAGAACGCTTTCGTTTTCACCGTTGATGCGCGCTCGGCCAGCGCCATTGCTTCCGCCACCGCGGTCGCCTCATCGAGAAGCGAGGCGTTGGCGACGTCGAGCCCGGTGAGGTCGCAGATCATGGTCTGGAAGTTGAACAGCGCTTCCAGCCGGCCCTGGCTGATTTCCGCCTGATAAGGCGTGTACGCCGTATACCACGCCGGATTTTCCAGGATATTGCGCTGGATCACCGTCGGCAGGATCGTGCCGGAATAACCTTGCCCGATCAGCGAAGTGAAGGCCTGGTTGCCTGCGGCGAGCTCCCGCATGTGCGCCAGCACTTCGATTTCGCTCAGGCCCTCGCTCAAGCCTTCGCCGAGATCGAGCGGAGTGCTCTGCCGGATCGCGGGAGGCAGCGCCTCGTCGATCAGCGCCGCGAGGCTCTTCGCGCCGACTGTGCCCAGCATCGCGTCGATGTCGCGCGGCGAGGGGCCAATGTGGCGGCGCGCGAAAGTGGTAGCGGGCTCTTCACGGACGGTCATCGAAATGCTCCTCGATGCAAATTGCAAATATTGAATAGCCGGGCTTGACGAAAAGGTTCACGCCGTATGCGCCTTGTAGGCGTCCTCATTCATCAGGCCCTTGAGCTCGCTCTTGTCGGCGATTCTGAGCTTGAAAATCCACGCCTTGCCGCCGGCATCGGAATTGATCAGCGCCGGCTCCGCGCTGAGTGTGTCGTTGACTTCGAGAACTTCACCCGTGATCGGCGCGTAAACATCCGAGGCCGCCTTGACCGATTCCACGACCGCCGCGGGTTCGGCCTTCTTCAACTGGCGTCCGACTTTCGGCAGTTCGATGAACACGACGTCGCCAAGCTGCGACTGCGCATGATCGGTGATGCCGACGGTCGCGGTGTCGCCATCGATACGGAGCCATTCGTGGTCGGCAGTATACAAAACGGTCATGACAAATCCTCAACGCTTGTAATTATGTGGAACGAAAGGCATCGCGGACACCCGCAGCGGTAGCCGCTGTCCGCGTACGTCAGCAAAGACCAGACCGCCGACTGCGGCGTGCGAGGTCGGCAGATAACCCATCGCCACCGGCGCGTTCAGGCTCGGTCCGAAACCGCCCGATGTCACGGCGCCGATCGGGTCGGCGGAATTCGCGTCGGCAAACAGTCGTGCGCCTTCGCGCACCGGCGTGCGGCCTTCCGGCAGAAGTCCGATGCGGCGGCGGGCGGCGCCCTGCTCGAATTGGGAAAGGATCACGTCGGCTCCGGGAAAGCCGCCCGCGCGCGCTCCGCCGCTGCGACGGCTTTTCTGCACCGACCATTCCAGCGCGGCTTCGACCGGCGTCGTCGTGGTGTCGATGTCATGGCCGTAAAGGCAGAGCCCGGCCTCGAGCCGCAGGCTGTCGCGGGCGCCGAGGCCGATCGGCATCACGTCCGGATCATCGAGCAATGCCGTTGCCACCGCTTCGGCCTGCGCTGCGGAAATCGAGATCTCGAAGCCGTCTTCGCCGGTATAGCCGGAACGCGAGATGAAGCAGTCGGCGGTGCCGCCGGCTATTCTGATCGGATGCGGCCCGGCTTCCATGAAGCGCATCGCGGGCGCCTCAGGGCAAAGCTTCGCCAGCACGGCCGCCGCTTTCGGGCCCTGCAGCGCGACCAGCGCACGGTCGGACAGCACGTCGATGGAGCAGGCGTCGGCAAGTTGCTCGCGCAGATGCGTCTCGTCGGCAGCCTTGCACGCGCCGTTGACCACCAGGAACAGGTGGTCGCCGAAATTGGCCACCATCAGGTCGTCCAGCAGTCCGCCGGCTGCATTGGTGAATTGGGCATAACGCTGCCGTCCCGGCGCGACCGCCACGATGTCCTGCGGCACCAGGCGTTCCAGCGCGAGCGCGGCATCCTCGACTTTTCCGGATTTTGGCCGCAGTGCGACCTGGCCCATATGCGAGACGTCGAACAGGCCGGCGGCGGCGCGGGTGTGGAGATGTTCCTTCAGCACGCCGGCAGCGTACTGCACCGGCATGTCATAGCCCGCGAACGGCACCATCTTCCCGCCGCGCGCCAGATGCAGGGCGTGCAGGGGGGTTCTTTGCAGGGTCGGCGCTTCGGAGACGTGCGTCGCCATCAGGGGTCCTTGCGGTTGAAAGGGACGATTCCCTGAAAACCCGTAAAAACCCCATCTGTCGCTGTGCCTGAGAGTATTATCCCGTCGGCGGACCCTGACCGCACACGGTCGAGGGTCTCTTTCCAGATGTTAACGAGTCGCGCGGTCCGTTTGCCTGAGAGTTTCCGGGGCGGTTGCTCCTTCGGCGCCGGCCTGCTTCCATTCCAGGAAGCGGCCGATCTCTCCCGGCGCGACTTCAAAACAGATAGGACGAAAACACGCCTTCAACAAGACTGTCAACGCGGATGCAGCATTTTCAACGGATGTTATATTTAATGCGGCCAAGTCACTGATCCTCCTGCACACTTTCTGGACAGCCCGGCCACCCCCGTCTAAAAGCGGTCGCTGGACAAGATGCGACTGCTAATTCGCGCCTATTCTGCTTGCAAAGCCGGTATTGCCTTTGCGGAATATGCGCTCAGGGCCGCGAGCCCTTAAATTTGCGATGGAACACAATGAGCGGCGTTAACGACATCAGGTCGGCGTTTCTGAATTACTTCGCGGCCAACGGCCACGAGATCGTGCCCTCGTCGCCGCTGGTTCCGCGCAACGATCCCACATTGATGTTCACCAATGCGGGCATGGTGCAGTTCAAGAACGTTTTCACCGGCGTCGAGAAGCGGCCTTATCATCGCGCGACCACCTCGCAGAAATGCGTCCGCGCCGGCGGCAAGCACAACGACCTCGACAATGTCGGCTACACCGCGCGCCACCACACCTTCTTCGAGATGCTCGGCAACTTCTCGTTCGGCGATTATTTCAAGGATCGCGCCATCGAACTGGCATGGAAGCTGGTAACCGAGGAGTTCGGCCTGCCGAAGGACCGGCTGACCGCCACCGTCTATATCGACGACGACGAGGCGTTCGGTCTTTGGAAAAAGATCGCGGGTTTGCCGGACTCGCGCATCATCCGCATCAGTGGCGCGGATAATTTCTGGCAGATGGGCGATACCGGTCCGTGCGGTCCGTGTTCGGAGATCTTCTACGATCACGGCGACAAGATTCCCGGAGGGCCTCCGGGATCGCCGGACGAGGACGGCGACCGCTTCGTCGAAATCTGGAACCTCGTGTTCATGCAATACGAGAAGCTGCCGGACGGCAGCCGTCTCGATCTGCCCAAGCCCTCGATCGACACCGGCGCGGGGCTCGAACGCGTCGCCGCCGTGCTTCAGGGCAAGCACGACAATTACGACATCGACCTGTTCGTTGCGCTGATCCGCGCTGCGGCCGATCTCACCGGCACGGACCCGCACGGTCCGATGAAGGCGTCGCTGCGCGTGATCGCCGATCACCTGCGCGCATCGTCGTTCCTGATCGCCGATGGCGTGCTGCCGTCGAACGAGGGGCGCGGCTATGTGCTGCGCCGGATCATGCGGCGCGCGATGCGCCACGCGCAACTGCTCGGGGCGAGGGAGCCGTTGATGTGGCGCCTGGTCGGGGTACTGGTGCGCGAGATGGGCGAGGCCTATCCCGAATTGCAGCGCGCGCGGGCCCTGATCGAGGAAACGTTGCGGCTGGAGGAGACGCGCTTCCGCAAGACGCTGGAGCGCGGGCTCTCCATTCTGGATGAGAAAAGCGCGTCGCTGAAGAAGGGCGACATGTTCGACGGCGAGACCGCGTTCACGCTGTACGATACCTACGGCTTCCCGCTCGACCTGACGCAGGACGCGCTGAAATCACGCGGCATCGGCGTCGATCTGGCGTCGTTCACCGATGCGATGGAGCGGCAGAAGGCCAAGGCGCGGGCGTCGTGGTCGGGCTCGGGCGAGGCGGCGACCGAGGCGATCTGGTTCCCATTGCGCGAAAGATTCGGCGCCACCGAATTTCTCGGCTACGAGACCGAAACCGCAGAAGGCGTGATCGCTGCGCTGGTGAAGGACGGCAGGGAAATCGACAGCCTCAAGGCCGGCGAGAGCGGTGCGATCGTTCTGAATCAGACGCCGTTCTACGGCGAGTCCGGCGGCCAGGTCGGCGACACCGGCATTCTGACCGGCGAGGGCGTTCGCGTCCGCATCACGGACACGCAGAAAAAAGCGGGCGATCTGTTCGTGCATCTCGGCGCCGTCGAGCAGGGCACGCTCACGCCAGGCATGGCGCTGACGCTGGAGGTCGATCACGCACGGCGCTCCGCGATCCGCGCCAACCATTCCGCGACCCATCTGCTGCACGAGGCGCTGCGTCAGGTGCTCGGCGATCACATCGCGCAGCGTGGCTCGCTGGTCGCGCCCGAGCGGCTGCGCTTCGACTTCGCCCACAACAAGCCGATCAGCGCGGATGAACTGCGCCGCATCGAGGACATCGCCAACGACGTCGTGCTGGAAAACGGCGAGGTGACGACGCGGCTGATGGCGGTGGATGACGCCCGCGAGGCGGGCGCGCGGGCGCTGTTCGGCGAGAAGTATGGCGACGAGGTGCGTGTGGTGTCCATGGGCGGCACGGGACGGCAGGGCGCGGCGAGCAATGCGCTCGGCTGGTCGGTCGAGCTTTGCGGCGGCACCCATGTGAAACGCACCGGCGATATCGGCCTGATCTCGGTGATCGGCGAAAGCGCGGTGGCGTCGGGCGTGCGCCGCATCGAGGCGCTGACCGGGCATCATGCGCGCCGCCATGCCAACGACGCCATCCAGCTTGCGAAAACCGCCGCCGGCGAGTTGCGCACCACGCTCGACGACATGCCGGCGCGGATCGCCTCGCTGATGGAAGAGCGCAAGAAGCTCGAGCGCGAACTGTCCGAGGCGCGCAAGAAAATCGCCATGGGCGCCGGGACTGCGAGCGCGTCGTCCGGCACGGCGGGCGTGCGAGACGTCGGCGGCATCAAGCTGATGGCGCGTTCGGTCGAAGGCATCGAGATCAAGGATCTCAAGAACCTCGCTGATCAGGGCAAGAAGCAGATCGGCTCGGGCGTCGTTGCGTTGGTCGCGACCAGCGACGACGGCAAGGCGAGCGTCGTGGTCGGCGTGACGCCCGATCTGGTGACGCGGTTCTCGGCGGTCGATCTTGTCCGCAAGGCGTCCGAAGTGCTCGGCGGCAAGGGCGGCGGCGGCAAACCTGATATGGCGCAGGCTGGCGGTCCCGACGGCGCCAAGGCGGGCGCGGCGCTCGACGCCATCGCCGCTGCAATGGGTGGGTAATTCGGTTCCGATCCAGAGGCGTTCGGATCGGTGCGGCGATGGGTAGCCGATAACCGTGTGGCATCCTGCTCGCATATGCAACAATATGCCCCATGCAACACAACACGCCCCTGATCTCCACCGTCGTGATCGGCCTCGTGCTGGCGTTCGTTCTCGGCGCGCTGGTGCAGCGTGCCAAGGTATCGCCGCTGGTCGGTTATCTGCTGGCGGGCGTCCTGATGGGACCATTCACGCCGGGATTCGTCGCCGACCAGAACATCGCCAATGAACTCGCCGAGATCGGCATCATCCTGCTGATGTTCGGCGTCGGGCTGCACTTCTCGCTGAAGGATCTGTGGTCGGTGCGGGCGATCGCCTTGCCCGGCGCGGTGGTGCAGATCACGGCGGCGACGGTGATGGGCTGGGCGCTGGGCTGGGTGCTCGGATGGAGCACGGGCAAGGGCATCATGTTCGGTATCGCCCTCTCCACCGCGTCCACCGTGGTGCTGCTGCGCGCCATGCAGGAGCGGCGGCTGATCGACACCGAACGCGGACGCATCGCAGTCGGCTGGCTGATCGTCGAGGACATCGCCATGGTGCTGACGCTGGTGCTGTTGCCGCCGCTCGCCGGGCTGATGAACGGCGAGGCCGCGACAACCGTGGCGCTGTCGGCGCTGGCCTGGCCGATGGCGTTGACGCTCGGAAAGGTCGCCGCTTTCGTCGCGCTGATGCTGGTGGTCGGCCGCCGCGTCATCCCGTGGATCCTGCACTATGTGGCGCACACCGGCTCGCGCGAACTGTTCAGGCTTGCGGTGTTCGCCATTTCGCTCGGCGTGGCGTTCGGCGC
Organism: Nitrobacter sp.; assembly: GCF_051535215.1. Lineage (NCBI taxonomy): Bacteria > Pseudomonadati > Pseudomonadota > Alphaproteobacteria > Hyphomicrobiales > Nitrobacteraceae > Nitrobacter > Nitrobacter sp. The sequence continues at coordinate 18,211 of NZ_JBPPLY010000014.1, forward strand.
GGCGACGCTGTTCGACGTATCGTTCGCGCTCGGCGCATTCTTCGCCGGCATGATCCTCAGCGAGTCCGAACTGAGCCAGCGCGCCGCCAGCGAGACGCTACCGCTGCGCGATGCGTTCGCGGTGCTGTTCTTCGTTTCGGTCGGGATGCTGTTCGATCCGTTGATCATTATGAAGGAGCCGCTGCCGCTGCTGGCGACGCTGTTCATCATCCTGTTCGGCAAGTCGCTGGCGGCCTATGCGATCGTGCGTGTGTTCGGTTATTCCAACTCGACCGCGCTGACGATCTCCGCCAGCCTGGCGCAGATCGGCGAATTCTCGTTCATTCTGGTCAGCCTCGGCGTCAGCCTGTCGCTGATGACCGATCGCGGGCGCGATCTGGTTCTGGCAGGCGCCATCATCACCATCATGCTCAATCCGTTGTGGTTCGCGGTGCTCGACCGCGTGATGGCGCGTGTCGAGAAAAAGAATGGCGAAAAACCTTCGAATGATTCCGAGGAAGAAGCGCCGCATGTGCCGCTGCCGGTGTCGGCGTTGACGGGCCATGTCGTGCTGGTGGGACATGGCCGCGTCGGCAGCGTCGTCAGCCGCGCGCTGCGCGAGGCGGGGACGCCGCTCCTCGTCATCGAGGACAACCCCGGCACCGTCGAGCGGCTCAAGCAGGAAGGCGTGGAAGTCATAACCGGCAACGCCGCGGCGCCCGGCATGCTGCAGGGGGCCAATGTCGGCGCTGCGCGGGGTCTTCTGGTCGCTATCCCGGACGGTTTCGAGGGAGGCCAGATCGTCGCCAAGGCGCGCGCCATCAGTGAAAGCCTGCCGATCATCGCCCGAGCCCATTCCGAAGAGGAAGTCGCTCATCTCAAGTTTCACGGCGCGACATCGGTCATCATGGGCGAAACCGAAATCGCCCGCGCGATGCTGGCGCAGACCGCCAATGCTGCGATCCTGCCGGAGAGCCGCCCTGCCGCCGATGCGGCTACCCCTCCCGACAGCAATCCGAATTCGGCAGAGGGGAGCGCGCCTTCGGCGGCGTGAACGTTTGATTCTGATCCATCAGATCGATGCGAATGCTGTGTTCGGCCTGTTTTCTCTCCCACGAGGGAGAGGATTGGGGAGGCGACGCGTTACGATTCCGCCATCGCCCTGGTCAGGTTGTCCGCCACCTTGTCGAGGAAGCCGGTGGTGGACAGCCAGCGCTGGTCGGCGCCGACCAGAAGCGCGAGGTCCTTGGTCATGAAGCCGGACTCGACGGTCTCGACGCAGACCCTTTCGAGCGTGGTCGCGAAATCCGCCAGCGCCGCGTTGTCATCGAGCTTGGCGCGATGCGACAGGCCGCGGGTCCAGGCGAAGATCGAGGCGATCGAGTTGGTGGACGTCTCCTTGCCTTTCTGGTGTTCGCGGTAGTGCCGCGTCACGGTGCCGTGGGCGGCTTCCGCCTCGACGGTCTGGCCGTCCGGGGTCAGCAGCACCGAGGTCATCAGCCCGAGCGAGCCGTAGCCCTGCGCCACCGTGTCCGACTGCACATCGCCGTCGTAGTTCTTGCAGGCCCAGACATAGCCGCCGGACCATTTCAGCGCGGAAGCGACCATGTCGTCGATCAGGCGGTGCTCGTAGGTCAGCTTGCGGGCCTCGAACTGCGTCTTGAACTCGCGGTCGTAGATGTCCTGGAAGATGTCCTTGAAGCGGCCGTCATAGACCTTGAGGATGGTGTTCTTGGTCGAGAGATAGACGGGGTAGCCGCGCAGCAGGCCGTAGTTCAACGAGGCGCGGGCGAAATCGACGATCGAATCGTCGAGGTTGTACATCTCCATCGCGACTCCGGGGCCGGGCGCCTTGAACACCTCGCGCTCGATCACCGTGCCGTCCTCGCCGACGAACTTCATGCTCAGCGTGCCCTTGCCGGGGAACCTGATGTCGGTGGCGCGATACTGGTCGCCGTAGGCGTGGCGGCCGATGATGATCGGCTTGGTCCAGCCGGGGACGAGGCGGGGCACGTTCTTGCAGATGATCGGCTCGCGGAAGATCACGCCGCCGAGGATGTTGCGGATGGTGCCGTTCGGCGACTTCCACATGTGCTTGAGGCCGAATTCCTTCACCCGGGCCTCGTCGGGGGTGATGGTCGCGCACTTCACGCCGACGCCGACCTTCTTGATGGCGTTCGCCGCGTCGATCGTGATCTGGTCGTCGGTCTTGTCGCGGGATTCCATTCCCAGGTCGAAATACATCAGGTCGATATCCAGGAACGGATAGATCAACTTCTCTTTGATGTATTTCCAGATGATCCGGGTCATCTCGTCGCCGTCGAGATCGACGACCGGATTGGTCACCTTGATTTTTGCCATTTGGGAATCGGGCCGTTTCGGGAGGGAAGCCTGCAAGTGTCCCGGCTATAGCATCAGGGCGGCGCAGGCGAAAGCCGAATGGGCGGCATTACCGCACTGATTTTCCAGATGTTCTGACGTTTTCGCGGCAATTCCGACTGAAACTTGGCCGTCCGCATTCATCCTTCGCTGCAAGTTCAACTCGATTCCATAAGTGCGTTATTTGACTTGAGAAAAATCCGGAAAGGCGCAATCGAGAGCGCGGCGACCACGCCCTTGAACCAGAATCTCAGGCTTGAACGGAAAGACGAGGCGAGATGTCGGGCACCGACAGGACGAAAACCGGCATCGCCGAGACCGGCTTCACCGTTATTCTGGTCGAGCCGCAGCTCGGCGAGAACATCGGCATGGCGGCGCGCGCCATGGGCAATTTCGGTTTGACACGGCTCCGCATCGTCAACCCGCGCGACGGCTGGCCGAATGTCGCGGCGCAGCGCGCGGCGGCGGGCGCCGATCACATCATCGGCAAGGTGGAGCTGTTCGATACGGTCGCTGACGCCGTGGCCGATTGCACGCTGCTGTTCGCGACCACCGCGCGCGCCCACGATCAGGCCAAGCCGATCGTCGCGCCGGAGGCGGCCGCCCTTGAGGCCAACGCGCAGATCGCGGCAGGTGGTCATGTCGGCATCTTGTTCGGGCGCGAGCGCGCCGGCCTTCTGAACGAGGAAGTGGCGATGGCCGATCGCATCATCACCTATCCCGTCAATCCGGGCTTCGCCTCGCTCAACCTGGCGCAGGCCGTGCTGCTGATGGGCTACGAATGGTTCAAGCTGGTGACGAAGGGCGAACTGCCGTTCGCGATGCCGGAGCGTTCGGAGCGGGCCTCGCAACATCAGATGGAGGCGTTCTTCGACAATCTCGTCACTGAGCTCGACAAGGTGGAATTCCTCCGCCCGCCGGAAAAGCGCGACACCATGCTGGTGAACCTGCGCAACATCTTCACCCGCATGGAGCCGACCAAGCAGGACATGCACACGCTCCATGGCGTCGTCATGGCGATCGCGGAAGGGCGCAAGGGACCGGCCAAGGGCGGCGTGCTCGACGGCGCGCAGGCGACGCGGCTGCGGGCGCTCTTGGCCGAGCAGGGGCCGGGGGGAGCATCCGCCGACAGCAGCAGCACGGTACGCGGGCTGGCGCGGTTGCTCAGACGAAATCCCACCGATGCCGAGCGCATCCTGTGGCAAGCGTTGACGCGCGACCGCCGCTTCGCCGGCCTGTTCAAGCGACAGACACCCGTGGGGCGGCACATTCCGGATTTCGTGTCATTCGCCGAGCGCATTGCGATCGAACTGGTCAATGCGAACGAGAGCGACGCCATCGTCCGTGACCGCGCCACGCGTGCTGCGTGGCTGGCCGAACGCGGCTATCGCGTCGTGGAGATCGAGGCTGTGGCGGTGGAGGCGGATTTGGCGGGTGTGTTGGATGATCTGGCGGTAAGGGTAGTGACTGGTGAGGGCGCAAAGTTTTAGGCACGATCGATATGGACATGGACATCGCGCATCACTGATGCCGTTCGTTTTGCGAATTGAAATTTTCCACGAACTGAGCCGCCTGTTGAGGATGCGAAGGCAAATCGAAAAATTGCTTTAAGCTGCGCACTCGGATCAGCGTCGGTGAGTCGCCCTAGAAATTTTCCGCTGCATTTCTGAAGAAAAGCCAATTCTTGCTCTTCAAATGTGGATAGCAGAACGGTATCGGCACAGGGAATTAGACCCTTGATCGCTGCCTTGCAATGAATAGCAAAATTAATGGAAGAATTATCAATTCTTTGGTGCACGATGAGTAGGTCGACATCACGAGGCGAAGAATTCTGATCAGAAAAGAATGATCCAAATCCATAAAGGTCGGCTATCTCCATCACAACCAGCCATTCGTTTTAAATATCTCATGTTCTGCTTCGGTTAAGTAATCCCATAGGTTGGCTTTATTGAGCGCTGACATGAAACCTCCAATCGTGAACAAACCCACCTTCTCGCTCCGGGTGAGGCGTTTAGCGACCATCGTGTAACCGCACCAAGCCGAGTTAATTACGATTGCGTCGAGTCTGCCCAAAGCTTGGGTGCTTTCTACGTATTCAGCGGCACCAAAACTGTAACATTCGCAGATGAATATTCTGAGCGTCTTTCCAAGGCCGGTAGTAATATCATAGATTCCGTCACCGTGCGCCTTGAGGCTGGCGATCCTACTATGTGCATTCATGCGTTGTTCGAAAAACGCGAAGTGACCGTAGTATGGTGGCCACGGAAATTTGTCGCTATACCCGGACATCGGCCAATCTTGTAATCATAGCGTCAAATTCTTCTGGAAAGCGGACAACTCCCTCATACGACACCTCATCTGTGACCCATCCTTCATAGCTACGAGCATGAAGGGAGAACTTCTTTAGAACCACTTGCTCTGCGGCCGCAAATAACCGGCTATTGGCTTCAATGATTTTCACGATCTTCCGGTTGTTAGGAGTAATCGTCGAGAGCCTTTCAGACATCCACACGCCATGAGCGTCACTATCGGGATTTCTGCGAGCGACCTCTGATCCGGGGCCAAATGACAAAAACACGTTGTGATTTTCTTTTAGAAGAGGATACACGTAAGCAGCAACCTCTTGCTTGTTCTGGAAGCTACGGATCTCCAATCGCCCGTTTACGTAACCCTCGTGGTGTGATTTCATTTTGTGAAGTGTTTCGACTGAATATTTTTTCAGATTCTCTGGCCTGTCGATCAATGTGTGATGGTTAGGACAGAGCAGAATAAGATTCGTGTAATCGTTCCTTTGTTTCTCGGTCTGCGATCCATCATAGCGGTTGGCACCGGGCTTTTCGCCACAGATGTGAGCCATTTCTCCAATGGTGTATTGCGCAGCCTTTGCTGCTTCGTCAGTGCAAAGGCGGCATTGGCAGCCTGGGAACGCACACCGTCCGGCACCATTCGCCCATAGGATTTTCATGCTCTTCTGCGTTATTGACATAGGTTTCGACAATTTTTGGTGACTTGTTAAATCTCTCAACTCGGGTCGCGAAGCGCAATCCATTCCGCAACGCCTTGCATGCAACCTCCTACGAAGCCGCAGCGGCGCATCTCAGTGTGGCACGGAGTGCGCGTCTCATCTAAGGCACGCCCAATATTTTTCCAAAAATCACGTATGCTCCCGATTGCGCCGGGGCTGCCGCCTCTTCTTCCTCTCTCTCAACGCCGGGTGATCCTTTTCCACCGGCAGATTCGCTTCGATCACCAAATCCAGCGCCTCCTTTGGCGCGCGGTGGAGGTCGACGCCGCCGCGGCGCATCTCCTTCAGCGCGGCGCGGATCGCCGCGTCTTCTTCCATCACCTCGAAGCCGGTGCGGGCCCGCCCGATCAGCAGCTTGCGGCGCCGGTTGCCCTGCAGCGTGACGCGCGCCATTCGCACGGCCTGCAGCGCCTGCATCAATTTGTCGATGTCCGTGTCCGGGTTTTCCTCCAGCTCGCGCGTCATCCGTTCGGCGATCGCCACGAGCCGGCCGGTCAGGAGACTCAGTTTCATGGCCGGGCCAACGCGCCAGAGCGAGGCGATCGCGGGATTGAGCGGCGCGCCGAGCGGCCGAAACCAGCGATTATGCCGCTGCCAGACGGAGATGGTCGCCTGCTTCACGCCCGTCCGGCGCGCGATCTCCATCTGCGAGAGCGTCGTCGTCTCGAGCAGGTGGCGCACCCGCCGGACGGTTTCATCCGGATAGGGCCGGCCCCTGCCGCGCCTGCCGCGTTTTGCAACGGCGGGCGGACCTGCAACGGTCGAGCCCTCGGCGGGTTCGTCCGGCGTGACGCGGAAGCGGTTGAGGGCGGGAGGGGTGCGAGGCAGGACCATGATGCGGAATATAATCCTATAACCCGGCGACGGCAAGGGCTGGTTCGGCTTGAGGATGCGCGTCCCGTCTCGGGCGCATTTGCGCGCGCGACGGGCGTGCCCGCTCATGCGGCATTCGTTGCGCAAATTCTGGTCAGTCGCTCGCCGCCCGCGCCGATTTTTCAGGTCAATCGCTGCCTCGTCCATGGCACGGGCATTGCTTGGCCATTGTCCCAGACGTTTTCAGACGGGAGGACATGATGAAGCGTTCCGACCTCACCGAAAAGATTCTCGACATCAAGCGCGAGAAGGAATGGAGCTGGAAATACATCGCCGGCGAGATCGGCGGGTTTTCGGAAATCCTGATCGTCAGCGCGCTGCTCGGCCACATGAAGCTGACCAGGCCACAGGCTGCGGCGGCCGGAAAGCTGTTCGGCCTCTCCAAGACGGAAATCGCGATGCTCAACGAGGTGCCGATGCGAGGGCAGGGCACGTCGATGCCGCCGACCGATCCCTTGATCTATCGGTTGTACGAACTGGTCATGATCAACGGACCGGCGCTGAAGGCGCTGATCGAGGAGGAGTTCGGCGACGGCATCATGTCGGCGATCGACTTCGACCTGGATATCGCGCGCGTCGCCAATCCCAAGGGCGATCGCGTCAAGATCGGCATGTCCGGCAAGTTCCTGCCGTTCAAGTATTACGGCGCGACCGGGAATACCCTCGAATACGGTTTCAAGGAGGAGTGACAGCGCCGGTCGTTGCCGTGACGGACGGATCAGTGTGATGCAGGCGCCTTCGGTTAACATGCCCTGAACACGAGGCCGGCATTTCCGCTGGCCGGGTTGTTCAAATGACAAGCTCCGGTCGTTATTCCCGCGTACGGAACATTGCACGCGAGGAAAGCCATATGACACGCCGTAGTCTGCTTGCCGTTGTTGCCGGCACGTTGCTGGTGGGGACAGCCGCCGCAGCGCAATCGCCAGTGCTCGACAAACTCGCGCGGCGGAGTGCCGAGCAGATCGAAGTGCAGCATCGTCAGGATGGCTTTGTGCGCGTCCAGAGCACGGTGAGCTTTTTTGTGCCCGGTCCGTCCGGCGAAAGTAGCGAGGCGGAAAAGTTGCGGGAAAAAGCCCGGCAGTCGATTTATGCGACAGCCGCGCGGGAATGCGATCTGTTGAAGGCGACGCTGGCCAGCGACTGCCGGCTGGAATCGGTCAACAGCAACATCAATTCCAGCCGTCAATATGGCCCGGCCCAGCAGGAAGGTTTTACGATCAACGGAACGATGACGTTCCGGATTACCCTGAAATAGCGCAAAAATCCCGCGCCGCTATGTCCCTGCCTTCACTTGCGCGATGGCCTCGGCCATCAGGGCGTCCATCTGGACCCGGAGTTGCTGCTCGGTGAGCGCGACGCCCTTGGCGGAGAGGTCGCGCATCACCTTGTGAACGACGTCGTTGTCGCCCGGCTGCTCGAAGTCGGCGGCGATGACCTCCCTGGCATAGGCGCCGGCGGCGTCGCCCGAGATGCCGAGCTTTTCCGCAACCCACAATCCCAGCAGTTTGTTGCGGCGGGCCTCGGCCTTGAATTTCTGCTCCTCGTCGAGGGCGAATTTCTTCTCAAAACCTTCTTCGCGTTTGTCGAATGTGGTCATGGCCAGGCTCCGGGTTCCGTTGCCGATGAAGAAGCCGTGAGCGGCCACGTTGCCGCAGCCGGTTCAACAACCTAGATAAAGATTGGTCGATCCGGGAACAACGGGCGCAAGGTCGCAGGGGGAGCGGGGTAAAACTTCCCGGTAAAGGCCTGAATTGATTGTGCGGGGTGGTTCAATCGGCTAGGTTGCGGGCAGGCTCGGTTCTTGTTCTGTTTCCTGTGTAATTCAAGATCCCGGCCTTCGCGGCAGCTCCGCCACGGGTCACATCGAATGCTCGGAGCACACCAACTTCATGGATTTCAACAACACACGGTACATCCCAATGAGCCGTCGGCGTCGCATTTACGAAGGCAAGGCCAAGGTGCTTTATGAAGGACCGGAGCCGGGCACACTGATCCAGCATTTCAAGGACGACGCGACCGCGTTCAATGCCAAGAAACACCAGGTGATCGAGGGCAAGGGCGTCCTCAACAACCGGATTTCGGAATACCTGTTCCAGCACCTCAACGACATCGGGGTGCCGACCCATTTCATCCGCCGTCTCAACATGCGTGAGCAGTTAATCCGCGAGGTGGAGATCGTGCCGCTCGAGGTCGTGGTCCGCAACGTCGCGGCGGGGTCGCTGTCGCAACGTCTCGGCATCGAGGAAGGCACCCAACTGCCGCGCTCCATCATCGAGTTCTATTACAAGAACGACCAGCTCAACGATCCCATGGTCTCCGAGGAACATGTCACGGCGTTCGGCTGGGCGACCCCGCAGGAGATCGACGACATCATGGCGCTGGCGATCCGAGTCAACGATTTCCTCACCGGGCTGTTTCTCGGCATCGGCATCCGTCTGGTCGATTTCAAGATGGAATGCGGCCGGCTGTTCGAGAACGAGATGATGCGGATTGTCGTCGCCGATGAAATCTCGCCCGACTCCTGCCGGCTGTGGGACATCAAGTCGAACGAGAAGCTCGACAAGGACCGCTTCCGCCGCGATCTCGGCGGGCTGGTGGAAGCCTACACCGAGGTTGCGAAGCGGCTCGGCATCCTGATGGAAAACGAGCGGCCGGTTGGCGCCGGCCCGGTGCTGGTGAAGGGTTGATCCCGTCGGTCATTGGGGGCGACGCGGAGCGTCGAACCCGGATCCGGACGTTGGGGCAGATTCCGGATTGATCCGCTGTGCGGATCGTCCGGAATGACGAGGGTGGGATGAAAGCGCGCGTCACCGTTACTTTGAAAACCGGCATTCTCGATCCGCAGGGCAAGGCGATCGAGGGCGCGCTGAAGTCGCTCGGCGTCGACGGCATCGCTAGCGTGCGGCAGGGCAAGGTGTTCGACATCGAGCTCGCCGGCGCTGACAAAGCGAAGGCGGAGGCCGTGCTCAAGGCCGCCGCCGACAAGTTGCTGGCGAATACCGTAATCGAGAATTATCGCGTCGAGGTTCTCGGCTAGGCGACGCACGACATGAAGTCCGCAATCCTCGTCTTTCCCGGCATCAATCGCGAGCGCGACATGGCGCGCGCGTTGCGGCTCGTGTCCGGGCGCGAACCCGCCATGGTCTGGCACGCGGAAACCTCGCTGCCTGAGGGTACCGATCTCGTCGTGGTGCCCGGCGGGTTTTCCTATGGCGATTATCTTCGCTGCGGCGCCATCGCCGCGCGCGCGCCGGTGATGGACGCGGTGCGCGCCTTTGCTTCTCGAGGCGGACTGGTGCTCGGCGTCTGCAACGGTTTTCAGATTTTGTGCGAGTCAGGACTTCTTCCGGGAATCCTGATGCGCAACGCGGGGCTGAAGTTCATCTGCCACGATGTGCACCTGCGGGTCGAGCGCTCCGATACGCCGTTCACGCGCGGCTACAATGCCGGGCAGGTGATCCGCGTGCCGGTCGCCCATGGCGAGGGTAATTACGCCGCCGATGAAGAGACCGTCCGCCGCCTCGAAGGCGAGGGCCGCGTGCTCTATCGTTATTGCTCGCCGTCGGCCGAGGTCGGCGATACGCATAATATCAACGGCGCAGCGCAATCGATCGCCGGCATCATCGATGAGCGCGGCAACGTGCTCGGCATGATGCCGCATCCGGAAAATCACGTCGAAGACATCATGGGCTGCACCGACGGGCGCGGGTTGTTCGCCGGGCTGGTGGCGCATCTGGAGCGGGTGGCGTGAATAAGCCTTTGCGTAGTAACGAACCCTCGATCACACCCGAACTCGTCGCCTCGCACGGTCTCAAACCGGACGAATACGAGCGCATTCTCAAGCTGCTCGGCCGGACGCCGACATTCACCGAACTCGGCATCTTCTCCGCGATGTGGAACGAGCATTGCTCCTACAAATCCTCGCGCATCCATCTGCGCGGACTGCCGACGAAAGCGCCGTGGGTGATCCAGGGGCCGGGCGAGAACGCCGGCGTCATCGACATCGGCGACGGGCAGGCGGTGGTATTCAAGATGGAGAGCCATAACCACCCGAGCTATATCGAGCCCTATCAGGGCGCGACCACGGGCGTCGGCGGCATCCTGCGCGACGTCTTCACCATGGGCGCGCGCCCGATCGCCTGCCTCAACGCGCTGAGTTTCGGCGATCCGTCACATCCGAAGACACGGCATCTGGTCTCGGGCGTTGTGGCCGGCGTCGGCGGTTACGGCAACTCGTTTGGGGTGCCGACCGTCGGCGGGCAGGTGCGTTTCCACACCCGTTATGACGGCAACATCCTCGTCAACGCCATGGCGGTCGGCCTCGCTGACGCCGACAAGATCTTTTATGCCGCTGCGTCCGGCGTGAACATGCCGATCGTCTATCTCGGCTCCAAGACCGGCCGCGACGGCATTCACGGCGCGACCATGGCGTCGGCCGAATTCGACGACGACAGCGAGGAGAAGCGCCCCACCGTTCAGGTCGGCGATCCCTTTGCCGAAAAGCTGCTGCTGGAAGCCTGCCTTGAGATCATGGATGCGGGATGCGTTGTCGCGATCCAGGACATGGGCGCGGCGGGGCTGACCTGTTCGGCGGTGGAAATGGGAGCCAAGGGCGACCTCGGGGTCGACCTCGATCTCGACAGCGTGCCGACGCGCGAGATCGGCATGAGCGCCTACGAGATGATGCTCTCGGAAAGCCAGGAGCGCATGCTCATGGTGCTCAAGCCCGAGAAGGAGAAGGAAGCGGAGGCGATCTTCCGCAAGTGGGGCCTCGATTTCGCTATCGTTGGCACCACCACGCCGAGCAAGCGTTTCGTGGTGAAGCATGGCGGCGACGTGATGGCCGACCTGCCGATCAAGGAGCTTGAATCGGAAGCGCCCTTGTACGATCGGCCGCACGTTCCTTCTCCGCAACTGCCCGTCGTTCATGCCCGTGATGTCGCGCCGCCTTTGCCGGTCACCGACGCGCTGGAGAAACTGATCGCGACGCCGGAACTCTGCTCGAAGCGCTGGGTGTGGGAGCAGTACGATCACGTCATCGGCGGCAATACCGTGCAGCGCCCGGGTGGCGACGCGGCCGTCGTGCGTGTGCTGGACGGGCCGAAGGGGCTTGCGCTCACGGTCGACGTGACGCCGCGCTATTGCGAGGCCGATCCTTATCAAGGCGGGAAGCAGGCAGTCGCGGAAGCGTGGCGCAACATCACCGCGGTGGGTGGGCGGCCGCTGGCGATCACCGACAACCTAAACTTCGGCAACCCGGAACGGCCAGAGAACATGGGCCAGTTCGTCGGCTGCCTGAAGGGTATTTCGGATGCCTGCACTGCGCTGGACTTTCCCGTCGTGTCCGGAAACGTCTCCCTTTATAATGAGACGAACGGCCGCGGCATTCTGCCGACGCCATCGATCGGCGGCGTCGGCCTGCTCGACGACTTCACCAAATCCGCGTCGCTCGCCTTCAAGGCCGAGGGACATCCGATCCTGTTGATCGGCGAGACGCAAGGCTGGCTTGGCCAGTCGGTGTATTTGCGTGACGTCTGCGGCCGCGAGGAGGGTGCGCCGCCGCCGGTCGACCTCGTAGCGGAAAGGCGCAATGGCGATGTGGTGCGCGGCATGATCCACGCCGGCACCGCCACGGCCGTGCATGATGTCTCCGACGGCGGACTCCTGGTGGCGCTGGCTGAAATGGCGATGGCGAGCGGGATCGGTGCTGTTCTCGATGCCGCGCCGGAAGCGATCGTGCCGCATGCCTGGTGGTTCGGTGAGGATCAGGCGCGCTACATCGTCACCGTGCATGAAAGGGATCTGCTAAGCGTGTTCACCAAGCTCAGGGCGGTCGGGGTGCCGTGCGTCCAGATCGGCCTGACCGGCGGACGCGAGATCGCCATCGCCGCCGAGCGCGCCGTCGCCGTCAAGGCCTTGCAGCACGGTTTTGAAAGCTGGCTGCCGGACTATATGGCCGGAAAAGGGTGACCGCAGCTCGCAACACGCAGTACGTGCCATAAACCGGTGCTGCGTCTCGCGGTTACCTTCGCTCTTGCGATTGGCAAAGTTCGTGCGAGTATGGGATCGATCTGCGTGACGTGACGAGATAGCCATATTAAGTTGAACTGCCGTCGCGGCGATTCCGGTATGTGGCGGATTTGGGAGACACTCTGATGCCGATGGAAGCGCGGGAAATCGAATCGATGATCAAGGAGGCTATTCCGGACGCCCAGGTGACGATCCAGGATCTTGCCGGCGACGGCAACCATTACTCGGCCACCGTGATCTCCGAGTCGTTTCGCGGCAAGTCCCGCGTGCAGCAGCATCAGATCGTCTATCAATCCCTGAAGGGACAGATGGGCGGCGTGCTCCACGCACTGGCGTTGCAGACCGGCGTTCCGGAGTAGTTCCCGACGCGCCGTCGCAGAGGGGTTGATGCCGCGCGCCAACGACGATGGAAGGCTTCTGCGGGAACGCAGCCCTCATCAGCACAATCGTGTGACCTACGTCGAACTGTTCTTCGACCTGGTATTCGTCTTCGCGATCACGCAAATCTCCCACACACTGCTCACGCACTTCACGCCGCTCGGCGTGCTGCAAGTGACCATGCTGATGCTGGCGGTGTGGTGGGTTTGGGTCTTCACGTCCTGGACCACCAACTGGCTCGATCCCGACCGCGCGCCGGTGCGGATCATGCTGTTCGGGTTGATGCTCGCCGGCCTCTTGCTGTCGACCTCGATCCCGAAAGCTTTCGAAAATCGCGGTCTGATATTCGCGGCCGCCTATTCCGTGATGCAGGTCGGGCGTACGCTGTTCTTTCTCTGGTCGGTGCCGACGACCGCGGTCGGCCAGCGCAACAACTTCATTCGCATCCTGATCTGGCTCGTCGCGAGCGCGGTATTCTGGATCGCGGGCGGACTGGTCGAGGGCAATATCCGGATCGCATTATGGCTGGTTGCGCTCGCGATCGAATATGCCGGTCCGGCGATGCGGTTTCACACGCCACGCCTCGGCGCCTCGACCACGCAGGACTGGGAGGTCGAGGGCGGCCACATGGCCGAACGCTGCGCGTTGTTCATCATTATCGCGCTCGGCGAGTCCATCGTCGTCACCGGGGCAACCTTCGCCGAAGCGGCATGGACGGTGACCACGGTTAGCGCCTTCGTGGTGGCGCTCGTCGGCAGCATCGCGATGTGGTGGGTCTACTTCCATCTCGGAGCCGAAGCCGGATCGGAACACATTTCGCAATCGTCGGATTCGGGGCGACTGGCGCGGCTGGCCTATACCTATCTGCATCTTCCGGTCATGGCCGGGATCATCGTCTCCGCCGTCGGCGACGAGTTGCTGCTGGCGCATCCGGGCGGGCATGTCGGGGCCAAGGAAACGCTCAGCATCGTCGGCGGCCCGCTGCTCTACCTGATCGGAACGATCCTGTTCAAGCATGCGATCCGCGGCATCTATCAGCTTTCCCACCTGGTCGGTATCGGCCTGTTCGTCGCGCTGATACCGTTCGCCTCGCGGTTCACGCCGCTGTCGCTCGCGGCAATCGCGGCGGCGGTCCTGATGATCGTGGCGGCGTGGGAGGCGATCTCGCTGGGATCCGATTCGCATCGGGACGCGGCGTAGGACGCGACGCCTGGGTTCAGCATACCAGCGCGTGAACCGAAAACATTCCGTCGGGATCGGTCCATGATGCGATCGGCGTCCAGCCCGCGCCCTTCGCCAGCGCGGTGAAGCGATCGATGCTGTATTTGTAGCTGCTTTCGGTGTGAATGCTCTCGCCGGTGCGGAACGGGATGCTGCGGCCCTGCAAACGGACGGTCTGCGGCCTTTTGCTGATGAGATACATTTCGATCCGGTGGCGTTCGCGATTGTAGATCGCGCGATGGGTGAATGCGGACAGGTCGAAATTGCCGCCGAGTTCGCGGTTGATGCGAGCCAGCATGTTCAGATTGAAGCGCGCCGTGACCCCGGCGGCATCGTTATAGGCGTCGTACAGCACCCGTTCGTTCTTCTCGAGGTCGACGCCGATCAGCATATGCGCCCCTTCGCCGAGAATCCTGCAGGCTCCGCGCAGAAAGCGGCTGGCTTCGTGGGGCTCGAAGTTGCCGAGCGTCGAGCCGGGGAAGAAGCCCACCTTGGGCATCGCCCGGACCTGATCGGGCAGAACGAACGGCGCGGTGAAATCTGCGGTCACCGGATGGATTTGCAGGTGCGGGACGTCCTTTCGCAGTCCTCGCGCCTGCGCGTTGAGAAAGTCTCCCGAGATGTCCACCGGCACGTAGGCGGCGAATTCACATGCCTCCAGCAGCAGCCGCGCCTTGGTGGGGGCGCCGGCGCCGAACTCCACCAGCGCCGCGTGCTTGGGCAGGATCGCAGCGATCTCCGCTGCACGCTCGCGCAGGATGCCAAGCTCGGTGCGGGTCGGATAGTATTCCGGCAGCCGCGTGATCTGCTCGAACAGTTCGGAGCCCGTGGCGTCATAAAAATATTTCGGCGGAATCTGTTTCGGATGTTGCGTCAGCCCTGCGATGGCGTCGCTTGCGAATGCCGGTCTCGTCTGGTCGGGAACTGTCCCGGCCGAAGCGGCAGCGTGCAGATTCATGACAGCCTCCTTGGCGCGCCGCGACGCATTTCGGGTTTGACGATGATCAGGTGTCGTAATCCGCGAGGCGCAGACCGGTGAATTGCCAGCGGTGGTGCGGATAGAAGAAGTTTCGGTAGGTGACACGGCTGTGCTCCTCCGGTGTCGCCAGCGAAGAGCCGCGCAGCACGAACTGGTTGACCATGAACTTGCCGTTGTATTCGCCGAGCGCGCCCCGGTCCGCGCGATATCCGGGGTAGGGCGCGTATGGACTTCGCGTCCATTGCCACACGGTGCCGAACGCGTCGTCGAGTTGTCCCGCGCGCGCGGCGACCTCCCATTCCATCTCGGTCGGCAAATGCTTGCCGCTCCAGCGCGCGAACGCATCGGCCTCGTAGTAGCTGACATGGCAGACCGGCGCGTCGGGATCGACCGGCCGCAAGCCCGCAAGGGTCATGGCCTGCCAGCCGCCGCCGGTCTTGTGCCAGTAGCCCGGCGCCTCCCACTCCTGCTCGGTGGCTGCGGCGAAACCGTCCATCAGCCACAACGTCGCGGTGCGATAGCCGCCGTCGTCCATGAAGGCGAGCCAGTCGGCGTTGGTGACGAGATTGCGCGCGAGCTTCACCGGCCCCACGAGGGCGCGGTGGGCCGGTTTCTCATTGTCGAAATGAAAGCCGCCGCCTTGATGTCCGACGGTGTGGATGCCCTCGTTCAGCGTGATCCATCCTCCGGCGCCTGCGACAGGCGTCGGGAAACGCCACGCCGCATTGTAAGACGGTGATGTCGGATTTTGCGCGAACGCGTGCAGAATATCCGTCAGCATCAGTTCCTGATGCTGCTGTTCATGGTTGAGGCCGGCTTCGACGAGCGGGGCCAGCCCCGCCAGCATCTTGTCGTTCGCGTCGTGGAAGAATTTGACGACCGCGGCATCGACGTGCCGGCGATAGGCGGTGATCTCCTCGGCGCCCGGCCGCGTGATGTGGCCGCGCTGGGCGCGGGCATATCTCGGGCCGGCGCTGACGTAATAGGAATTGAACAGGAAGGCGTAATCAGGATGGAACGGCACGTAGCCGGGACTGTGCTGGCCGAGCAGGAATTGTTCCCAGAACCATGTCGTATGGGCGCGGTGCCATTTCGCCGGGCTGGCGTCCGGCATTGACTGCACCATCTGATCTTCCGGCGACAGCGGCTCCGCGCGCCGCTCAGTTTCGCCCCGAACCGCGAGAAAGGCTTCCGTCAATCGGCTGGCCAGCGTTCCGGAACTGGAAAATAGCGGCAGGTTCGAAATGGCCGTCACGGTCGCGGCAGACGCTGGTTTCGTCACGGACATCTCCGGTTTCGGAGAGAACGTTACTCCGGAGGATGGGTTCCGCAGAACAGTCAACTCCGCAACCTATATGAGGTTTTACGCCGGAGCGAACGACACGGGCCGACTTATGATTTGAAGCAATGAGAGAAAACGGCAGGACCGCGCATGGCAGCTCCCCGGCAATTTACTTTATTACACAACGGTTTCGGGTTATAGCTATGCTAACTGGAGGGTCGCCCGCGGCCCTCTGAACGTGCGGCTATATGCTTACGGCTATAAGGATGTGATGATGGGCATTAAGGAATTCATCGAGACCGAACTGAAGTCGAACGACGTCGTGCTGTTCATGAAGGGCACGCCGCAATTTCCGCAGTGCGGTTTTTCGGGGCAGGTGGTTCAGATTCTCGACCACGTCGGCGTCGGCTACAAAGGCCTGAACGTGCTCGAATCTCCGGACCTTCGCGACGGCATCAAGGCCTATTCGAGCTGGCCGACGATTCCGCAGTTATACGTCAAGGGTGAGTTCGTCGGCGGCTGCGACATCGTCCGCGAGATGTTCCAGGCCGGCGAATTGCAGAAGCTGTTCTCCGACAAGGGCATCACCTTCAACGCCCCGGCGTCGGCCTGACGACTGGGCCAGACACCCTCCTGATCCCTGCGCTCGGGATTATCGCGGCGGACGTCATGGTGCTGAATCATGGCGTTGAATACTGACGCGATCGTCGAGGCAGCGAATGGGTCTGATCGGCGGTGATGGCGCGATCCATCGCCGCGGCGAGGATTCGGATTGCTCGCGGCGCATGACGTCAGCGTGCGGTTCCCTGTGTCGCTCCATCTGTGATCGCTCGCGGCGCTGAGGCGTGACGTCGCAGCATGAGGAACCCTGACGACGAACGGCTGTTCTCGTGCAAGCCAATTCGTTGCAGGGAGATCATGGGATGAAAATACGATATGTCGCTATCGCGACGGCCATGGCGGCTGCCGGCCTTGCCCATGCCGACCAGCCGGGGGCAGATTGGATCCCCGCGGATCAGGTCATCCAGAAGCTGACGGCCAAGGGATACACCAACTTCGGCAAGGTCGAGGCCGACGACGGCCATTGGGAACTTGAGGCCGATCTCAAGGGCGTCCGTTACGATCTTCATGTCGACCCGAAGAGCGGTGAAATCACCAAGAGCGAACGGGACGACGACTAGAGTCTTTTCCGCTTGATAATCGGAAGCAGGCTCCATGATTTTGATTTGGACGCGTTCTCTCACGCGAGCCACTATTCATCCTCGGGTCGAGCCCGAGGATATGCTTCGCTCGAGAACGCCCTCATCCGCAGCTCCCTGTGACAAGAAAAAAGCCCCGGACATCCGGGGCTTTTTTGAATCGCGGCAGCAGAAATCAGCGCGAATAGAATTCGACGATCAGATGCGGCTCCATCTGCACCGCGAACGGCACGTCCGTCAGGTGCGGGATGCGAACGAACTTCGCGACCTGCTTGTTGTGGTCGGCGTCGATGAAGTCGGGCACGTCGCGTTCGGCGAGTTGGTTGGCTTCCAGCACCAGCGCGAGCTGCTTCGAGGCGTCCTTGACCTCGATGACGTCGCCGACCTTGAGCTTATAGCTCGGGATATTGACGCGGCGGCCGTTCACCTTGACGTGGCCGTGATTGACGAACTGGCGGGCGGCGAACATCGTCGGCACGAATTTCGCGCGATAGACCACGGTGTCGAGGCGGCGCTCGAGCAGGCCGATCAGGTTCTCGCCGGAGTCGCCCTTCATGCGGGTCGCCTCGACGTAGATCGCGTAGAACTGGCGTTCGGAAATATTGGCGTAGTAGCCCTTGAGCTTCTGCTTGGCGCGGAGCTGGGTGCCGAAGTCGGAGAGCTTGCCCTTGCGGCGCTGGCCATGCTGGCCGGGGCCGTATTCGCGTTTGTTGACGGGGCTCTTCGGGCGGCCCCAGATGTTCTGGCCCATACGGCGATCGATCTTGTACTTCGCCTCACTGCGCTTAGTCATCGCGTCCTCTTGTCAAGTTACGGTTGAGGAGACGCGCCCTCCTGTGCGGATGATCCGGGCATGATCGCAAAATCGGAAAACCGCTTTCGGGATCGTGCCAAATCTGCCGCCGACAGATCCGGCCCATAAGCTTGATGGACAGGACCACGGGTCGCGAAACGCAACGCGGGCCGAAATCGGCCCGCGCGCAGGTGTCTTCTAGGTATAAACCGGAGTTCTGTCAAACCAAAGCGGAAGCGATTTAAAGTCGAAAATGTCCGTTTCGGGCCGTTTCGGACGATCGTGCACGAACACCGCGGAGCAGGGGTGTTCAGTGAGAGAACCTGGTGCTTGGCCCAGCTTGGCTTGCTATGTGATCCATATCACAGCGGTACCTTTGCCCCGTCGGCATAGTCAGCTCACATCAACGGTGCACAGCGCCAGAGCAACGGAGCGGGACTATGATCTCAGTGTTGAACGATGCTGATCTCGAAATGGTGAGCGGTGGCAGTAAGATTGGCGAAACCGCTCAACAAGTTTCTGGCTTGTTCAAGGCGGCTTCGGATATCGGAAAAGCCGCCGGACAAGCGGCTACCCAACCGCTTGGTGACCTCATCCGGACGATTGGAACCCATCAAAAGTAACGCACTTCAACCCAGTCACGTCGTCTGCACTGTAACCGGGTTGGCAGGTGTTTGCTTCAGCTTCCTGGTTTGATGCGTCATTTGGCGGGTGAGGCCAGCGGCCTGGCTTTGTCCACGATGTAAACCCCAAGGACCTTCAGCGGTTTGTCGCCTGTGACCTTGGCGTCATGGATGGCCCCGGCCGGAATCGAATAGGAATCGCCGGCCTTCAGATGCAGCGGCGGTTTGCCGTCGATCAGGAGGTCGGTTTCGCCCTCGAGGATATATCCGGTCTCGATTCCGGGATGGGTGTGGCGCCCGGCCGAGCCGCCGGGGCCGATTTCAGCGAGACCGGTGACGGTCAGATAGCCTTCGGGAAATTCGATCTTTTGCAGTGGCGTGCGCTTGATGCCCTGTGCAAGCGCCGCGCTCGCGCACAGCAGTGCGGCGATGCTCAGTCCAGCCAGTATCTTTTTGCTCATGGCAGTTCTCCCTGTCCGGTAAAGCTAGTAGGCACACGGAAAAACCGAAAGCGTACTTAGGCCGGAACGCGACCCCCGAAGAACGGCGCCAGCGCGTCGGTCAGCGGGTGAGAGCGGCCCGAGGTAAAGATCAATTCGGGCGACAGTTCGCGACCGCCGTCGTCGCCCGGACCGAGCAGATCGACGACGCGCCGGGCAATCGCCGGGGCCGGGTCGATCCAGGCTACCGGCCAGGGCGCAAGCCTTATCAGCCGATCCAGCAGCAGCGGGTAATGCGTGCAGGCGAGCACGATGGCGTCCGTGCGCAACTCTCCACCGTCAGCGGCGGTAACGAAACACGGCGCGATCTCGCTCAGGATATCGGCGTCGGCGACGGTTTTGCCGCGCAGGGCGTCCTCCGCAAGCGCGGCGAGGTTTGCCGCGCCGACCAGCGTCACAGTGCAGTCCTGTGCGTGATTGCGGATCAACGCCTGGGTGTATTCGCGCTGCACGGTCGCCCGGGTGCCGAGCACCGAAACGCGCTTGGTCTTCGATGCCGCGCAGGCCGGCTTGATCGCAGGAACCGTGCCGACGAACGGCACGGAATAGGCGGCGCGCAACGGTCCCAGCACCGAGACCGACATCGTGTTGCAGGCGATCACCGCGATGTCGGGGGCGTGGGCGGCGATCAGTTCGCCGACCAGCGGCACCACGCGGGCGATGATCTCGTCTTCGCTGTGATGGCCATAGGGAAAGAAGGCGTCATCGGCGACATACACGTAGCGCGCGCCGGGCAGAACCTTGACGATCTCCCGCAGCACGGTGAGACCGCCGAGGCCGGAATCCAGGACGAGAACGGTAGGGATGTGTGCCACGCGAAAATTCGGGACGGTCGAGTCGCCACCGAGTTTTGACCGATTGGATCGATTTGTCCATTGCGGACCGGCCCGCTGGCGATACTTTCAGGCGGTGAGCGCGGCGGTTGCCAACTATCGCGATCGGGCTGACGGTTTCGTGCCGTTAAGTGCGACACTCCGGAACGCCTTTACCAGAGCGCCTTCCAGCTTGCCGTCCATGCCGCAGAGGATCTTGTAGGCATCCGGCCGCGACATCGCCGGCCGATAGGGCCTGAGTTCGATCAGCGCCGCGAAAATGTCCGAGATCGTCAACAGCCGGACGAGATCGCTGATCTCGGACCCCGCAAGGCCATCCGGATAGCCGGAGCCATCGAGATACTCGTGGTGGTGCCTGACGCCGTCGAGTGCCTCGCTGCTGATCTTGGGTATGCCTTTCAGCAGGTCGTATCCGATCACGGGGTGGCACCGCATGATCTCTTCTTCGGCCGGCGTCAGTTCTCCCCGCTTGTCGAGTACGGCGAGGGGAATGCGTGCCTTGCCGATGTCGTGAAGCGTTGCCGCAAGTCCGAGCCGTTTCACGTCGACCTCGCAAAAGCCGAGGTCAAGGGCAAAGCCCACCGCTATTCCCGTCACCAGCAGACAATGCTGAAACGTGCCTTCGTGGTGACGGCGGATTTCATCGAGCCACCGGTTGAAACCGTTTCGCGCGATATTCGTGATGATCTGCGACGTGGCATATTCGGCATCCGCCAGATTAACCGGGTTGCCCTCCTGTGCTGTCGAGAACATCGACGCAAAGGCCATCGCGCTGTTCTTTGTCTCCGGCGAGGCGCTATCGGCGTCGTTGTGGTCCGCCTTTTCGTCATTCGCGAACTGGATCAGTTTCGAAATGATTTCGCGCGGGCGCGACACCACGGTGGTGGCGCCGAGCGCGTAGGCCTGTGCGATCATGACCTGAAGATGGGCAGGAACGACGAACATCTTTTCAGGGTTCGTCCGCTTGACTCGCAGGACGCGTTTGATCCGTTCGACGCAGTCCTTCTTGCGCAGGTCGGCATCGACCATCAGCATGCCGCTGGCGCCGGTCTGCGTGTCGTCGCTTTGCAGAACTTGCGGCACAATGTGGAATTGCGGCTCCAGCATCGCGCGGATCGCCGGTATCTTCCCAGGTTCGTCAGTGACATAATTCACGAGCATGACGATGTTCTGGCTCTGGCGACACGGACAGCACCGCTCGCATGGTACGAGCAACGGTAACAAAATCCCTTTCTACTCGGAAAACCCCTAACGCAAGTATAATAATACCCCGACAGCTCAGCACAACCCTGGATCGGTCCGGGTCAGCGCAGCCCTTCGTAGACCATGAAGCCGCGGGCGATCGCGAGCTTCTTTAGCGCGCGGGGGATGAAGCGCTGCGGGGGATGGTTCATGTAACGCCACGAGGTGAGGGCGAACTCGCCGAGCGGCTGCCCGTTGTGCTGGACCGGCGCCAAAAGCCCGGTCATGCTCATGGGCGAGTGGGTGCGATTATTGAAGGGAAGCAGCAGCAGTTCGAGATGCGCGATCGATCCGTCCCGCGCTGTTGCGGTTACGCCGGCGACGGCGGCGAGGAGTTCTTCGGATACGATGCCGAGCATATCGGTGATCTCGGCGCGGCTTGCAGCGTCAAACAGGGCGGCAAAGTCCTGCCCTTTGAGGTCGCGGTCGAGCAGGGCGCAGACTCGTGTTCCCGCGACACGGAACGGATAGCTGAGCTTCGGTTCACAGGAGAGCACGAAGATGTCTCCGAGCAGTTCGCGGATCGCGGCCGGCTCGATCTCGCGCCGGTCGGGAGCCCGCTCGCCGTCACGCTTTTCGTCCCAGTAGGCATAGAACGCCCGGTTCGATGGGTGCTTCATGGCTTAACCGTCCTGACTCAGCGCCATACGGACATCTCTGTCCGGTTTGAGGGCACTGCTGTTCCGTTTCTGTTGTGCAGGAGGGGTGTTGCAGCGTCCATGCCGCAGGCGGTTCTGGACGACCTCAACGCGGGTCTTTGTGTCGTTAACGTTAAATTAACTATCGGCGTGGGGAGATCTTAAAAGCGGATATGATCCGGCCGCTGGTTTTCCGCCGTTTTTTCTCCAGGTTGCGGCGGCGACGTGTCGAACTGCTCCGGTCTTGCCGGCACACGCGGTATTTGCGGATTTCGGCCTCACCGAAATTCGTGC
The DNA here is from genome assembly GCF_051535215.1 of Nitrobacter sp. Taxonomy (NCBI): domain Bacteria; kingdom Pseudomonadati; phylum Pseudomonadota; class Alphaproteobacteria; order Hyphomicrobiales; family Nitrobacteraceae; genus Nitrobacter; species Nitrobacter sp. The sequence goes on from NZ_JBPPLY010000014.1 coordinate 40,479, forward strand.
GGCGGAATCCTCCCGCGAAACAATCGAGACATAAGGGAGGGTTTCTCAGACCCTCCCTTTAATTTTTTGATCCACGCGGTGGACGCCTGCAGGCTTCGTCATCGCCGTCGCCAAGATCGACAGCAAGGGCAGGATTGAGGTATTGGTGGCGTCGATCCGGCACCAATGCCGGCCGAAATGGTAATGGCATGAGACGGATAGAGCATAATTCGGCGCTTATCCCGTACTCGATGATGGCAGAGGCAAACGCTGGATGAGACAGGCGGGGAAAGTCTTGCGCTTTTGGATGTCCGTTCTAGGGGTAGTGATCGGCCTTCAATCGGCCTGTCTCGCGGCTGGTTCCGGTGGCTCCGCCACTCCGGATCAGGCTGTTGAAGGAGAAAAAGCGGCCGTCCCGAGCAAGGACGCCGCCCCGGCTTCCGAGGCCGTCGACCCGCCCGCCGCTCAGCCGAGCGAGGCCTCCACGGAAAAGGAAGAGGTCGTCCCTACGGGGAAGGAAAGAGACAGGGATCACAGCGCCCGAAGTCTGCAGGAAATGTTGATCCTGTTCCTGAAAGGCGCGGCGGCCCTGACCGCTTTGGTGCTCTTTTACAAAGGACTGAAACGCGTTTTCGGCCCCAAGCAACAGAGCGAGTGATGTTGCAGCACCGTCCGGCGGTATTGTTCGTCAGTCCGATTACATCGTTTGCCTGCTCCGCCCGAGCCGCCGGTTGCGGCCCATCGCCCGCTTGAGCCGACAGGTCGCAGCCCTTGGACTCTCCGCCAAACTTTCCCTCAGATATCCCGCCCGAACCGCGGCGTGAGCCGATTCTGACTCTGCCGGGACCGCTGACCGCCTATATCTGCCTGCTTGCGATCGTTCATGTCGTTTGGTCGGCGCTTCCGCCCGAACTGGAATACTGGACCATCGAGGCGTTCGGCTTTATCCCGAAGCGATACGATTCCAGTCTTTTGCCGACGGCATTCCCGGGAGGAAGCGGCGCCAAGGTCTGGACTTTCGTGACCTATTCGCTGCTGCACGCCAACCTCAGTCACATCGGCTTCAACGTGCTGTGGCTGCTGCCGTTCGGCAGCGCGGTGGCGCGTCGTTTCGGCGGCCTCAGGTTTTTTCTTTTCATGGCGGTGACTGCCGTCGCCGGCGCGATCGCACATCTTTTGAGCCACGAGCACAGCATAGCGCCGATGATCGGTGCATCGGCATCGGTGTCCGGTGCGATGGCGGCGGCGATCCGCTTTGCTTTCGTGCGCGGCAGCTTCCTGTCGTTCCGCAGTGACGATGCCGTCGCTGCTGCCCAGGTGCCGGCGCTGTCGCTGATGCGCGCGCTGCAGAATCCGCGTGTGCTGGCGTTTCTCGCGATCTGGTTCGGCATCAACATCATCTTCGGGATGGGATCGGTCGCAATCGGCGCCGAGCCGGGCTCCGTCGCCTGGCAAGCCCATATCGGAGGCTTTCTGGCGGGCCTCGTGCTGTTTTCGCTGTTCGATCCCGTGCCGCGTCCACCGCATGATGCGGCGAGTGAGCCGTCCGGCGGGGCGGATCGGGTCCCGTAACGCGCACTTGCGACTAACAGCCTGCTTGCGGTGCTGAGAGATTTCATCCATCATCGCTGTTTATTCAGGCGAAGTGAAATTCGTTTCGCGTGAAGAAAACGTTTCGCCGTTTCGCGCGCGAAAAATCGAACGTTCGACTGTCGCCTGAGAGCGACGATTGCGCATCGCTACCGCGCGATCTCCTCCGCAGGAGGCGACAATGACAGTATGTGCCATTCTCAGCGCCAAGGGTCACCAGGTCGTCAGCGTCGAGCCCGACGTCAAGCTCTCGGCTGCGGTGAAAATTCTGTCGGACCAGCAGATCGGTTCCGTCCTCGTCATGACGGGAGGGTGCATCGACGGCATCCTGTCCGAGCGTGACATCGTACATGCGCTCCACGCGCGCGGCGCCGCTGCGCTCGACGAACCGGTCAGTGCCGCCATGACCCGCAAGGTGGTCAGTTGCCGGTTGTCGGATACGGTCGCTCACCTCATGGAAGTCATGACGGCGGAAAAATTCCGGCATCTGCCGGTGGTGGAGAACGACAGGGTGGTCGGTCTGGTGTCCATCGGAGACGTCGTCAAGCTGCGCGTTCAGGAATTCGAAGTCGAGCAGGAGGCCCTGCGCGACTACATCAAGACCGCCTGAGCACTCGCAATATCAGATGTCGGCGCCGGCATCCGCCTCTGGACTTGGAGACGGCGGGGCCAGAGTCTCGATCGCCTCGACGATCGCTTCGATGGCACGATCCGCGGCGCGTGTGCCGTGTGTGATCAGGTCGTTGGCGCGATGGAAATCGAACCATCCAATCTGACCGACCCGAGGCTGGATCAGCAGGTCCGGCGGATCGCCGGCGAGCCGCGCGCGGGTGATGCGGTCCTGCATGATGTTGAAGGCGTCGGTCATGACCGTCATGACACCGGGGCGGCCGCCGCCTCCGAACAGTTCGCGCTTGACGGTTCGCTCGGCGGAAAAGAACTTGCCGAAGCCACGTTTTGGCGGAACAGCTTCGACGATATTCTCCCGCGGCTCGCTCTTCGCACCGTGAGAGAAGATCGTGATGCTGTGACCGAAGACGTCGTTGGAAAGGTTGGCGGCGATCACGATCTCGGCGCCCAGAGCGCGGGCAGTCGAGACCGGCACCGGATTGACCAGCGCGCCATCGACCAGCCAGCGATCGCCCACAAGCATCGGCGCAAAGATTCCAGGCAGCGCATAGGATGCGCGCATCGCATCGACCAGCCGGCCGTGCGTGAGCCATATTTCATGGCCGGTGCGGACTTCAGTGGCGACGCTTGCAAACTTGAGAGGCAGTTCCTCGATCCGAATCTGGCCAAGCGACGCCTCGAGCCGGGCCGTCAGCTTGGCGCCGCCGATCAGTCCGGAGCCGTTCAGCCGGATGTCGAGATAGCTGAAGATGTTCCGAGGCTGCAGGCTGCGGGCCCATTCCTCCAGCGTGTCGAGGCGACCGGCGGCATAGGCACCGCCGACCACGGCGCCGATCGAGGTGCCGACCACGACGTCGGGCTCGATGCCATGCGCGATCAGGGAGCGGAGAATGCCAATATGGGCGAAGCCGCGCGCGGCGCCGCCGCCGAGAGCGAGCCCGATTATCGGCCGCTTGACGGCGTCCAACCCCACCTTTTGGCCATTCGACCCGTTGCGGTCGCGGCTGTTCGGATCCTCAAGCACATCGGTTTTCTCTAGGCGCGACATCGGTTTTCCGTTCCTTCCGGGATACCGCGAACGCATGAAGGACATGGCCTTGCCGGAGAAATTATCACCGGTCAAAGACGTTTCAACCGGAAGGGGCGGGTTTTATGCATTCCACAGCGGGATGCAGTCATGAGTGAATGGTGAGGCTTGAATTTGCCGTGTTTTCCGGGAAAAACCGGCGCCATGGTATTCGGGGGCAATCATCGATTCATGTCGGGCTGGCGCGCGTGGCTTTTGCTCGTCGCGCTCCTTGTGACATTTCCGCACGCGGCCCCCGCACAACTCTTCGGCGAACAGCCGCCGCCGGTGCCGCCGGCTCCCGTTCCCGAAGCGCCGTCGGGGCCTGCGATCAGCCTGGCGCCGTCTTCCGGTCCTGCTTCCATGCCGAACCTGCCTGCGCCGTTAACCCAGGTGCCGGCCGCCGCGGTGCCGCTGACAGCCCCGCTGCCCAGCCTCGCCGCTCCGGCGCAGGGTGTTCTGTCGTTGACGGCGCGCTATGGCAAGGATCTGCCGGTCATCAACAGCGGACTTGTCTGGCGAGTCTACACCGATCACCCCGATGAGACCGGCGTCTTCAAGCTGATGCGCGAGGACCATGGCGCGACTCCCAACATCGTACTGCCTCCGGGAAACTATGTGGTGTACGTCTCGCTGGGATTGGTCAGCGCGGCGCGTCCCGTGACGCTGAAACCGGATACCGACCGCGAGTCGTTCGTGTTGCCGGCGGGGGGCCTGCGGATCGAGGGCCGCGTCGGCACCTCGATGATTCCGCCGAACCAGATTTCCTTCAGCATCTACAAGGGCAGTCAGTTCGAAGGCTCCGAGCGCGCGCCGCTCGTGCCTAACGCCACCGCGGGCGACGTGCTGATCTTGCCGGAGGGCACCTATTACATCGTCTCCAACTACGGCGATGCCAACTCGGTGGTGCGATCGGACATCCGCGTGCAGGCGTCGAAGCTGACCGACGTGACGATTTCGCATCGTGCCGCGGTCATCACGTTGAAACTGGTCAGCGACAAGGGTGGCGAGGCGCTCGCCAACACCGCGTGGTCGGTGTTGACGCCCGGCGGCGACGTCATCAAGGAATCGATCGGCGCATTTCCCCGCGTGATCCTCGCCGAGGGCGAATATCGTGTGATCGCCAAGAACGAAGGCAAGGTCTTCGAACGCGGCTTCGATGTCGTCAACGGCGTCGACGGCGAGATCGAAGTCGTCGCGCATTAGATCCTCCCGATCAAAGCAAAAATGCTCTAATCGGAAATCTCGCCGTCGATGTTTTCCGGACCGTTCACGCCTCGCCAGCGGCCGTAACGCCATGGCCGATACCAGGCGGCCCCGGACGGTTTCGCTGGCGGAACGTTGTCGATTCCGGATGTTCCCCAGGGATGACAGCGTAACAGCCGCGCCAGCGTCATCCAGCCGCCGCCCCATAATCCGAAACGCTCGATCGCTTCGTCACCGTAAGCCGAACACGTCGGCAAGTGCCGGCAGTTGAAGCCCACGAGCGGCGAGAGGGTGTGGCGATAAATCCAGATCAGCATCCGTCCGGCATTGCGAGGCAGCCGCATCGCGGCTCCCGCGCACTCCGGACAAAACCTTGAACTCGTCGGCGTCGGCTTCATGACTCTTGCGGGTTCCGAGGTTGGAACCGTTCAACTTGGTAATTTCGCCACGGTGCCAAGATATCGCATACTCTCCCTGCTACACGTAGCAAAGGTTGTATGGACGCTGACGAATAGCGCAGCTAGTTTTTCGAATGGCCTGATGCCAGAATCACCCGCGCGATCTTTGGCGCGAGCATCGGGCAGCGCATGGGAATTGGGGAAGATCGGAGCACGGGGAAGAACCGAATTGAGGCGCGCGGAATCATCTGGGGTCTACGGACGGGCGCTCCTGTGCGTCGCGTTTTTATGTTTCGCCTCGCCTGGCCTGGCGGCGCCGCTCGATAATCCGGCTTCACCGGGCACCACGGTCGAAGCCCGAAAGCAGCCGATGCGATTCACCTGGATCGCCTGCGAGCCGCACTGTCGGGACTGGATCAGCGCGGTCGGCATCGTCACTGCGGAAACCCCGAAAGCCTTCGAAGATTTCAGCGCCGGACGTGACATTGCCGGCATGACGGTCGTGCTGGACTCCGGCGGCGGTTCGGTCAACGACGCCATCGCGTTGGGACGGCGCTGGCGTGACCTCGGCTTGCGCACGACGGTCGGGACCAGCGTGGTTGCCAAGACCGTCGCCGGCGATCGCGCCGCGGTGCTGCCGGACGCCTATTGCGAGTCCATGTGCGCGTTCATGTTGTTGTCAGGCAAAGCCCGCTATGTCCCTGATGGCGCGCATGTTCGTGTCCATCAGATCTGGATGGGTGATCGCGCCGACGATGCCAGGGCCGCCAGCTACTCCGCCGACGATCTGATGATCGTGGAGCGCGATATCGGCCGCCTCGCCAAATACACCTTCGATATGGGGGGCGGCGGCGATCTGCTTTATCTCGCGCTCAGCATTCCTCCGTGGGAGAAACTCCACGAGTTGTCGGGAGCGGAATTGCGTTCGACCAATCTGGTGACGACGGACAACGTCGCGGATGTGTTGCCGGGCGGCGGGACCACGGATGCTCCCGTTGCTGGCCTCGTCACGAAACCGGTGCAGGATCGCTTTCCGGCAAGCGTTGCGAATACGGCTGCGGCTGGAACGATCGTCAGCAAACAGACCAAGACCGCCGAAGCAGTTCCGACCGGCGGTGTAGCGGTGGCAACTCCGCCGGCTCAGAATCCGTAAGAGTGTTCAGGTGGAACGGCTTGATCCGTTTCAGCTTCGCGGGGGAGCTACAGCGCTTTCGAGCGAAGCATGTCCTCGGGCATGATCCGGGGATGGATATCGTTCGCGGGAAGAAAACGCGTCAAATCAAATCATAGAGCCCGTTTCAGATTCTGTCAGAGTCGGGAAGGCTCCAACGCGGTCGATTTGGCCTCGATCTGGCCGATGGCGTCGACCACGGCGTCAAACGTCAGCATGGTGGACGCGTGTCGCGCCTTGTAGTCGCGTACCGGTTCGAGCAGCGCGATGTCGGCCCATTTGCCCTCTGGAGGCGCGCCGTTTTCCTTCAGCATTCTGCGCACGGTCTCGCGCAGTTCGCGTAACTCCGTGGCGGTCGATCCGACCACATGGCGGGCCATGATCGAAGAGGAGGCCTGGCCGAGCGCACAGGCCTTCACGTCGTGGGCGAAGTCGGTGACGACGGGCCCGTCCATCTTGAGATCGATCCTGACGGTGGATCCGCACAGCTTCGAGTGGGCCGTGGCGCTGGCGTCCGGCGCCGGAAGGCGGCCCAGGCGGGGAATATTGCCGGCCAGTTCGATGATGCTCTTGTTGTAAACGTCGTTCAGCATCAGATTCCAAAACTTTGAATTCGCTGAAGAGGAAGGCGATGCTCTTGGCGTCGGGAACCTCGGGGCCTATATATGTATCTATTGCCGGGAAACGCAATCCGGCGATTTTCCGTCGCACCCGGATTGAAGTTGAATTCGGGCGTCGCAATGTTCAATATCAAGGGACTCAGGCGTCCGGTAGCCGCAACGCTGCCCCGTCTGCCCGGTGACACTCCGGTCTCAAGCGAGGCCGGTCGAACGGAGTAAAGATGGACGCTTTGATCAAGCCGCTGCGCGGCGTCAAACCTGTTGAAGCCAAATCCAATAACGCCAAACCTGCCGGGTTCGCTCCCGCTGAACTGGATCCGTCCGAGTTTCTGGCGGCCGCCGCTCAGCCGGACCGGTCGCGGCCGTCGCGGCACGAGGCGGAGCACGCGGTCAGGACTCTCCTGTCCTATATCGGCGAGAATCCCAACCGGGAAGGGTTGCTCGATACGCCGCGCCGTGTGGTTGAGGCCTATGACGAGATCTATCAGGGCTATCATCAGTGCCCGGCCGAGGTGCTGAACCGCACCTTTGGCGAGACCGCCGGCTACGACGATTTCGTGCTGGTGCGTGACATCGCGTTCACCTCGCAATGCGAGCATCACATGATGCCGTTCTATGGCAAGGCGCATATCGCCTACACGCCGGTCGAGCGCGTGGTCGGGCTGTCCAAGCTCGCGCGCCTGACCGATATCTTCGCCCGGCGTCTCCAGACCCAGGAGCACATGACCGCGCAGATCGCCGCCGCTGTCGACGAGGTGCTCAAACCCCGCGGCGTCGCCGTGATGATCGAGGCGGAGCACACCTGCATGTCGGTGCGCGGTGTCGCCAAGCATGGTGCGATGACCTTCACCAGCCGCTTCACCGGTGTGTTCCGCGACAATCCGGCGGAGCAGGCGCGCTTCCTGTCGATGGTGCGAGGGAGCGGCCGCTAGAGATTTTCCCGCTTCTGACGACATCAGAAGCGGGCACTCCGCTTTGCGCCACATCGCGGCGTCCACCCTCGAGGGTTTTTCTGAGGGATTCCCTGTGTCTTCACCCGTATCTTCATCTCAGGCCGGAATCGAGGAGGACCTCACGTTCCGGCCCCGCTTCGATGCGTCGGGCCTCGTCACATGCGTCGCGACCGATGCCACGACCGGCGACGTGCTGATGGTCGCGCACATGAACGAGGAGGCGCTGCGGCGGACCGTCGAGACCGGCGATGCCTGGTATTACAGCCGTTCGCGCAAAGCGTTATGGCGAAAGGGCGAGAGTTCGGGTCAGGTCCAGCGGGTGGTCGAGATGCGGACGGACTGCGATCAGGACGCCATCTGGATCAAGGTCGAGCAGCGCGGCGCCGCCTGCCATACCGGACGGCGCTCGTGCTTCTACCGGGCGGTGACAAAAGGCGAGAACGGCGAAGCGTGCGTGAGGTTTGTCGATGCCGACAGACTGTTCGATCCGGCCGAGGTCTATAAAAAGTCCTGAGCGCTTCCGCGCCACTGCTGCGCTGGGCCCGTTAAGACGCTGTTAACCATAATCTTCCACCTTGCTCCCAGGGAAAGCCGTGCGCTGCCGGTGGGAGTCGGCGTGGACGGCGAATTGCCGAGATCGCGTTGAAATGCGAGCGGTCGTTTCGCGGGGAGCGAGAGACCAACCATGACCGTCGATGCCGCCAACGCCGCAGCCGATCCGTCGCGCGCCGGACTGACCGGCCTTTTCAGCGGGATCGCGACCGCCATCCGGAAGGCGGCCGATGTCACCGGGGCGAGCTTCGAATACCTTCTCGCAACCGCCAAGATGGAATCCAATTTCAACCCTCAAGCCGCCGCGCCCACCTCGTCAGCCAAGGGGCTTTTCCAGTTCATCGAACAGACCTGGCTCGGCACGGTGAAAGAGGCGGGTCCCGCGCTCGGCTACAACGGCTATGCCGACGCCATCACCCGGTCCCCGTCAGGCAGCTATTCCGTCAGCGATCCCGCCACGCGCGCCGCCATCCTCAAGCTGCGGGACGATCCGGCCATCGCATCCGCCATGGCCGGCGTGCTGACGCAATCCAACAGCTTCAAGCTGACCGGCCTGATCGGCCGCCGGCCGACCGACAGCGAACTTTATATGGCGCATTTCATGGGCGTCGGCGGAGCCGCGAAGCTGATCGCGAACGCGGAGGACAATCCGCAAGCATCCGGCGCGCGGCTGTTTCCGAATGCCGCCGCAGCCAACCGCCCGATCTTCTTTGATCCCGACGGCCGCGCGCGCAGCGTGTCGGAAGTCTACGCCGATCTGGACCGGCGCTACGCCGTCGCGGCCAACTCGCCCGCAAGCCGTGCGGCGATGGCCTCACTCGGCGTCACTGCGCCGGTGGCGGTCGCGTCCGCGGCCCAGTTCTCGGCGTCGTCCGATAACGCGCTTTACCTGTCGCGTCTGCCCGACACGCGCGGCGTGACGCCAATTGCGGCATCATCGGCGGCGACCGCCTCCGCCGCGCCGAGCCAGCCGGTATTCCGCTCGCTGTTTCAGGTCGGCGAACGCACGCAGCCGGTCTCGCCGGCGGTTCAGGAATTGTGGGGCACGCGATCCGTCGCGACCGGCCCGGAGGCTCAGACGCCGTCCGGGTCCGATTCACGCCAGCCTTTCGATCTGTTCAGCGACCGCAGCGGCGCTTACAGCGGCTAGAGCTTCGCTTCTCATTGAATTAAAAGCGAAGCTCCAGATTATTGTTTTAATGCGTTTTCTTCACGCGAACCGGTATCCGCTTCGCTCGGAACGCTTACAGGCTTCCCGCTCCGGCGAAACGCGCTCATTCATCGCTCATTGCGATTTTGCGACAAACTCCGGCCGTCTGTTCGTAAAGCGAGACCATCCGCTCGCGCCTTCCGACGCATTCCGCGTTAACGAAACGTCAACGAAGGCAAACCGTTATGGTGAACCCTTTGTTAAGCGTCATGGTTTATTTTCTATGACAGTGGCATCGGATCACGATGTCGTCTCAAGTTGTGTAAGCCGGAAAGACCATGATCGTTCGGCAATTCATCAGTTGGGTGCGCACCGCTCCCGCAGGCGAGCGGGCGGAAGCGACACGAGCGCTGGCTCGCGCCTGGCTCATCTCCGATCTCTCCGATGACGATCGCGCGGCCGCCGAGGGCGCGCTCCTGATGCAACTCGACGACTCCTCGCCGCTGGTTCGCCAGGCGATGGCGGAGGTCTTCGCGCGCAGCGCGATCGCGCCCGCAGCCATCGTCCGGGCGCTTTCGGTCGATCAACCTTCGGTTTCCATCCCGGTTCTCGAACATTCGCCGCTCCTGATCGATGCGGATCTGGTCGACATCGTCGCGACAGGCAACAACGACGTGCAGTGCGCCGTCGCCCGCCGTGCCCGCATTCCGGTGTCGGTCTGCGCGGCCATCGCCGAGGTGGGCTCGGCGGCGGCGGCCCTTGAGCTGATCAAGAATCCGGGCGCCAATATCGCGCCGATGTCATGGGACCGCATCGTCGAACGGCACGGCCACCACGCTGCCATCCGGGAATCGATGCTGGCGCTCGACGATCTGCCAGCGGCGACGCGGTTCGCGCTGATCGGAAAGCTGTCGGATACGCTGGCGCAGTTCGTCGTCGCGAAGAACTGGCTCAGTGCCGATCGTGCCGGTCGCGCTGTTGGCGACGCGCGCGATCGTTCCGTCGTCAATCTCGCAGCTCAAGCGCGAGACGACGATATGCGCGGTCTGGTCGCGCACCTTCGCGCCACCGGGCAACTCAACGCCGGGTTGATCCTGCGCGCGCTGCTGTCGGGCAATCACGATCTGTTCGACCATGCGCTGGTGGAATTATCGGGCCTGCCATTGAACCGCGTCGTCGCATTGGTTCACGATCGCGGCGCCGCGAGCCTTCCTGCGCTGCTGACGCGGGCAGGGCTGCCGGGATCCACGTTCCCCGCGTTTCGCGCCGCGCTTGAAGCGCGCGACGAGATCGGCTTCGTCGGAACGGTCGATGGCGCGACGCGATTGCGCCGCCGCATGGTGGAGCGCGTTCTGACGATGTGCGAAACCGCGCCGACTGAGGTTTCGGAGCCTCTGCTGATTTTGCTGCGGCGTTTCGCGACGGAATCGGCCCGAGAGGAAGCGCGTGTGTTCTGCGACGAGCTGGTTGCGGAACGAGCCGCGGAGCGTACGTTTGCGGAGGCTCCGGTTTGCGAGCCACCGTTATCCGAACCCGAATGGTATGAGTCGGATTTCCGCGAAGAATATCGCGAACCTGTGTCTGACAGGCCGCGCTTCTTCGATCGCTTCAGGTTCAAAGTTCGGGTCGATGATCGCCAGCCGGATGAAGCCGTGTTTGACGATGCGGAATCTTGCGAAGCGGAGCCTTGGGAAGCGCAGCCTTGGGAAGCGCAGCCTTGGGAAACGCAGTCCTGGGAAACGGAGCCTTGCGAAGCTGAGCCTTATGAAGCCGAACCTTGTGCGGTTGTGTCTTATGAACCTGAGCGCATCGAACCGAGGTTTGACGAGTCGGCGCTTTGCGAATCCGCTTTCGGTAAGCCGAGCCTTGACGAATCCAGAGATCCGCCGCGACCGTATCGCGAACCGCTGCTTAGCGATCTGCTCGCGGCTGCGTAACTGTACGACATCCTCGTCGTCCTTTGGACGCAGGATCCGCCTCGCGGATTCGGCGGCACGAAACCAGGGATGACTTGGCGTTTTCGCGCGAAGCATCTCCGCGGGCTTGACCGGAGGATGAAATCCGGTTCGTGTGAAGACACGCGTGAAATCAAGAAAGCAGAGTCTTTCATCGTTCCGTGAAACGGGGAAAGACCCGACCAGCGAATTTTGCGAATTGGATTCCCGAGTTCGCAGGGACGACTCGATGCTATTCCACCGGCGCGAGGCTTGGCGCGAGGATGGCTTCGAGGTGCTCGGGCCGGTCGCGGTTGACGGCGGCGAGATACTCGTCGGCGACGAGGCGAAGTTTGCGATTGATTTCTTTAGCCATGGCCTCGGTGCCCGGGCTCGTATGCTCGCGCACGATCGCCTGGATCGCGTTGATGTGATAGGCGATCAGTTCCGCAGGCACGCGCTCGAGGGCCGGCGAATGTTCGATGATGCGGCAGAGGCTTTCGGCGCCGGCTGCGGCGAAGGGATAGCCGAAAGTCGCGGCGTCGCCCTTGATGTCGTGCGCTGCGCGAAACAGTTCGTCGCGCGCGGCCGGGGTAAATCCGTCCTTGACGATAGCCGCGTGGGCGGCGGCAAGACGGTCCCGCTCGATTGCCATCCAGGTTGAGAATTCGTTGGACAATCCCGCCAGCGCCTTCTCCGCGCGTGCGACCGGATCCTCGAAAGTTTTCTCGTCGACAAGACGCACCACTTTGCGCAGCCGATTGGGCGGCGTGATGACGTGATGGTCGGCGAATGCCTCGACCTTCAGCTCTGGAGAATCTTCCTTCTGCATGGCGCGGCTCGTCAACCCGGGGTCCGGGCTTTATCCAGAAGCGATGGATGCGGAATGACTTCCGGCTCCTTGGTGCCGCGGCGCTCCGGGCCGATATAGGCATTGCTGGTGTTGCGCCGGCGGTCGGGACCGAAATAATTCTTGGTCTTGATGAAAGGCCGCGGCGAGACCACGACGTTGAGGATCCGCTGATAGAGCCCCTTGGCCGAAATCGGCTTCGCCAGAAATTCGGTAACGCCCGCATCGCGCGCAACGGTGACGCGCCGCTTCTCCGAATGGCCGGTCAGCATAATGATCGGCGCGAACGGATTTCCTTTCGATTCCGGCTGACGGATCATCTGCGCAAGCTCGATGCCGTCAAAGATCGGCATCGCCCAGTCGGTGATGACGATATCGGGAACGTAATGGGTATACATTTCGAGCGCGGTGGCGCCGTCTTCGGCCTCGTAGACTTCGCGTGCGCCGAATGAATGCAGCAGGGTGCGCAGGATGCGGCGCATGTGCGCATTGTCGTCGCAGACGAGAAATCGCAGCTTGTTGAAATCGATGCCGTACATGGTGGGATGCGGACCCGGTATACCCACCATTAACTATATGCCGACGCCGTTAACGAATGGTTGCCGGCTTTGTCCGGTCGGGGCAGGAACGGCGCGTCAGTAGCCGAACTGCTCGCGCAGGATTCGTTCCTCCAGGCTGTGGCCGGGGTCGAACAGCATGCGCATCGCAATCGTCTTGTCGGACAGGATCTCGACGCGGCGGACGTTGCGGGCTTCGTCGTGGTCGGCGACGGCGGCCACGGGGCGTTTTTCCTCTTCGAGCACCTCGATCGCCACGACCGCGGTGTCCGGCAGCAGCGCGCCGCGCCAGCGCCGCGGGCGGAAGGGGCTGATCGGGGTCAGCGCCAGCAACGCAGCGTTGATCGGCAGGATCGGCCCCTGCGCCGACAGGTTGTAGGCGGTGGAGCCTGCCGGTGTCGCGACCATGACGCCATCGGCGATGAGTTCGGCCATGCGCTCGCGCTCATCGATCAGGATGCGCAGCCGCGCGGCCTGATGGGCCTGACGAAACAGCGACACTTCGTTGATGGCGTGATGGATGTGAACGGCACCGTGGACATCGGTCGCGCGCATCAGGAGCGGGTGGATCACGGTGTCGGTCGCGGCAGCGAGGCGGGCGTGCAGATCCTGCCGGCTGTATTCGTTCATCAGAAATCCGACGGTGCCCCGGTGCATGCCGTAGATCGGCTTGCCCGATCGCATGTTCCGATGCAGCGTTTGCAGCATCAACCCGTCGCCGCCGAGCGCAACCAGCACATCGGCGTCTGCGGGATCGTGATTGCCGTAAATCGCGACCAGTTCGGTCAGCGCCTGCTGGGCTTCGGGGCTGGCGCCCGCGACAAAGGCGATCCGGTCGTACGGTGGGGATGAGATCATGATGTTTCGAAGGCTGAGTGTCGTATCCGGCCACGCCGGTTGTCGAGGCCGCACTTAATCGCGCTTTGAGGTCGCGTGTCGAGGCCCGGGTCTGCCCATGGTTAGCGAAAGGGCAGGGCTCGGCCGGTCGCGTGTTCTCTTAGGGCAGATGACATGCATTCCGTCGCAAAATGAGCAAACGTTCATCAAGGTGAACAAAGACCCCCGCCGCGCTTCAGCCCGCGTTCAGTGGCGCGGTCTCATGGTGGTCCCTGATCGAAGAGCCCGGCCATCCGGACGGCGACCTCGGCGATCCACGCTTCAAGGAGACCAGTCCATGCTCAAGACCATTTCCGCCGCGCTGCTCGCGGCCTCCGTGCTTGTTGCGCCCGCGATGGCCGGCACCGTCCACACAAGCCAGACCCCGGCGGCCAAGACGACAACCCTCAAATCGAAAGTGCTGAACGCCAACGCCAAGATGGGACATCATCATCGTTCCAGCCGGCATGTCCGTCACCACCAACATCGCCATCATCATCACGCCCATACCCGCACGCATCGCTGATGATCTCGGAAGCCGATCGCGGCCTGCGGTCATCGTTTCCGGTGTCGGCAGGCCCGATCTTCTTTCCCACATTCATTTGTGTCGATAACTGAATTGCGAATTTCATTCCGCCTCGAGGCAGGCTAGTCATCGGTGAAGTCATGAACCTGAAGACGGACCGGTGTTGGGGGCATCTGCAAAATTCATGGCGATCGCGCTGCTGGCGGGATCGCTCGCGGCCTGCGTGACCGATGGCGGTGACCAGGGCAGCGATCAGGGCGGCATGGTCTATACCGATGATCGCGGTGTCACCAATCAACCATTCCCGACCGACTATCGCGCGCAGGTCCTGGCGTTCCTGAGAACCTACCTCAACAATCCCGTCGGCGTCCGTGACGCCGCGATGGCCGAGCCGGTTCAGCGCACCGTCGGCGGCCGGCTGCGTTACGTGAGTTGCCTGCGCTACAATGCCCGCGAGATCGACGGCAGCTATAGCGGCGTGGTGCAGCGCGCGGCGGTGTATGTCGATGCCCGGCTCGATCGCATGATCGAGAAAGCCGGCGAGATCTGCGCCGGCGTCACCTACGCGCCGTTTCCCGAATTGGAGAAATTGACGCGCTAGGAGGCCGCCGGTAGTCGAGCGCTTACCCGGTCGATCACATTTCAGAGAACCTGGAACCTCAGGACCCGGCCAGCGACCCATTTGAATGTGAATGGTGTTGAATGGCGTCTCCTGTGCAGCGACTTGGCTTTGTGGCCGGGAGATCCTACATCGGAACTTGACGGTGTTGTTTGCGGATCACGGTTGTAAATCGTCGCGGTAATGTTGCCGCCGTCTGGCAACCAAATTCGCGCCACGTTGTTTGACCATGGTCATACCCGAACGAACGATGATGGTATCCGACGAAAAGGGGGAACCCCATCATGAAGAAATTCTTGCTCACGGCTGCGGCGGTTGCCGCTTTCGCCGCACCGGCGCTTGCCGCTGATCTTCCGCCACGGCCTTATACCAAGGCGCCGCCGGCCTATACGCCGACGCAGGCCGTCTACAACTGGACCGGCTTCTACATCGGCGGTCATCTTGGCGGCGCATTTGGAGGCGGCGACAGTCTGGGTGGAAACGACGGCCGTTTTCTCGGCGGCGTACAGGGCGGCGCGGATTATCAGTTCGCGAACAACTGGGTGCTCGGTCTCGAAGCCGAATATAGCTGGCTCGCCAGCGCCAACAGCAGCCTGACATTCCCGGGCGGGAGCATCGTGACCGGCGACGACCGCGGTCTCGGCTCGGTGACCGGCCGGCTCGGCTACGCCTGGGGGCCGGCGCTGCTATACGCCAAGGGCGGTTATGCGTTCCGCGACAGCAAGCTTGGCGTAACCGACGCAGCCGGCGTGCCGCTGGCTTTCGCAACCACCGGCAATCGTGACAACGGCTACACCGTCGGCGCCGGTCTCGAATACATGTTCGCGCCGAACTGGTCCGCCAAGGTGGAGTATCAGTATTACAATTTCGGCAAGACGACGTTTGCCGCGGGCTCGCCTCCGGACGTCGTCGGAGCGAACTTCCGTAATGACGAGCATACCGTCAAGGCCGGCGTGAACTATCGCTTCGGCTGGGGCGGACCCACGGCCTCTCATTACTGAGATCGTCGGCGGAGCGATTCAACGCCTGATCGGAAAAGGATATCGTTAAAGGCCGGCTTCGCGCCGGCCTTTTTCATGATCTAATTATTTGAATAGTTCATGTCATGAACCATGGCACCCGAACTAAACAGAGGATCGTGGTTTCAGGATTGCTTTAGCGGCAGCAATGGTGAAATGGAAACTACCCCTTCTTGAACTGTGATTGCTAACGTGAAACCCGGTTCTTGTATCGACGTAATTTCCGAATTGGTTTTGTTTTAGCCACGGCCCTGGATTGTCCCACCACAGCAATTTTTTCTCTATGCCCCGCGTCACCGGATCGTCCGTCATTTCAATCCAAATACGTTTGAAGTGCACCTCGGGACCAAAGATTTCGTAAGATATTTTCATCATTGAGATCGCGGAAGGTCACGAGCGTCGGCATGGCGCGGTTGCCATCCCTGCGTCGCAGACGATGACGGCTTCAGCTTCGCTCATGTGCTCGTTCACACGACGCGTAAACAGATTTTTGCACGCATTCGTTACGGGATCGGCGCGAGCGCATTGAAGATGAGAGGCAACCGTCCGATCTGAACCGGAGGCGTTGCATTCATGAAAACGCTAACGAGGAGCGTCGCGACTTCGACGCTGTCAGTGCTCCGTCGCAATGCCGCCTGATCGTGACGCCGCTTCCGCGTCTCCGCATCAAATGCGATCGACCCTTAGAAACAGCGTCCAGATCGCCAGCATCAAAGTTGTAATCGCCAGCCAGTGCGGATGGACACAGAATGTCGCGCCGTAATAGCACAGTTGATCGGCGCCGATGCCGTAGTTGCCGGCGCCATAGAACGCCAGCGTTGCCAGCGCCATCATGGCAGTTACCAATACCATCGGATACTCCCGATGTTGCCGGCGCGGTTGAATTCCCTTTCCGGGAAATTCGCCGCGGCCGCTCCTGTCTGGAAAAAATTCTAGGGCGGCTGCCGTGAAGCAAGCGTAAATCGATGCCTCGGTTTTTCTGCGAATGGCGTGGTGTACTGTTGCCGCCGTGGCCGACCCGCTGTTCAGCGGGCAGCCACAGAAGGAACTCGTTCGGACTCGGGCAGGGGACAGGGGATCGACGCCCGTTCACCCATGCATCAGGACGAGGGCGCCGGCAACGAGCGCCACGCCGAAAATCGCGATGGCCACGAACATGCCAAGGCGGCGGGGTTTACCGCCCGAGGGAGCGTTGCCCGTCAGCCGTTCGGCCGCCTCATAGGCTGATCTGTTTTCCGGATCCTGATCGATCCACGCTTCAAAGGCGCAGGACTCGTGCGCGCTTTGGTTGACGTCACGGTTTTTCAGGACCCAGGCGGCCGCCTCCTGCTGTCGTTTGCTGTCCGCCTGCGGTGATTGACTGGTTGTCATCGTGACCTCTGATCGTCCGTTGCGCCCCCGTGCCTAGAGATGTCCTTCTCCGAAGGGCCGCCTAATCAATACCGGGTGGGCGGTCGAGGCAATATGAGATTCCCCGAAGCTTTTGGGGCAGGTCCGGCGGGATAGGGAGCAGCGTGCGGTCTTGACCGCATGTTGCCATCCGCCTTCTCAAAAACAGGGCGCATGCATTTTAGGGCTGACGGAGCGTTTTGCGTTCGCTATAGAGGCACCGCGCTAGGAGTGTAGCTCAATTGGTAGAGCACCGGTCTCCAAAACCGGGGGTCGCAGGTTCGAGCCCTGCCACTCCTGCCAGCTAATCCTTTGAAATATCCATGCCTTGCGGCCGTCATTGCGAGCACATTGCCAGGCCGCGGCGGCCGACCGCGCCCTTGACCTTTTCCGCCGGCGGCAGTAGATAGCGGCACCTGCTGTCGGCCCGGTTGACGGATATCCGACGCGGCTTTGAATTTCCCGGACAGTCGAGCCCGCTGGGCGACTACCCTCAAACGGAGGGGTGGGCGCGCGAAAGAGGCTGTCCGGATCTCCGAACCAGATCGGCAAACGAACGCGGATTATCGACGATGGCTTTCAGCCCGTTCAAGTTCCTGCAGGAAGTGCGTACCGAAACCGCGAAGGTCACCTGGCCGTCGCGTCGGGAGACCACGGTCACGACGATCATGGTGTTCCTGATGGTGGCGTTGGCGTCGATCTTCTTCTTCTTCTCGGATCAGTTAATCCGGTTTTTCATCACGTTCGTCCTGAGCCTTCATTAAAGACACGAACGACTCGCGGAACTGAACCATGAGCATGCGCTGGTACATCGTCCACGCCTATTCGAACTTCGAAAAGAAGGTCGCCGAATCGATCCGCGAACAGGCCAAGCAGCGCGGGCTGGAGGATCTTTTCGAGCAGGTGCTGGTGCCGACCGAGAAGGTCACGGAAGTCCGGCGCGGCCGCAAGGTCGATACCGAGCGCAAGTTTTTCCCCGGTTACGTGCTGGTGAAGATGAATCTCACCGACGAGGCGTTTCACCTCATCAAGAACACTCCGAAAGTCACGGGTTTCCTTGGTGCCGAGCACAAGCCAATGCCGATTTCCGAAGCCGAGGCCATGCGCATCATGCACCAGGTGCAGGAAGGCGTGGAGCGGCCCAAGGCGTCGGTGTCGTTCGAAATTGGCGAGAACGTGCGCGTGGCCGATGGCCCGTTCGCGTCGTTCTCCGGTGTGGTCGAGGAAATCGACGAGGCCCGCTCGCGCGTGAAGGTCGCGGTGTCGATCTTCGGTCGCGCGACGCCGGTGGAACTGGAGTTCGGTCAGGTCGAGAAGGTATAAGTTTTTTACCTCTCCCCGCCTGCGGGGAGAGGTTGACCGCATAGCGGTCGGGTGAGGGACTCTTTCACGATGTGACCCCTCATCCCGACCCTCTCCCCGTAAAAACGGGGCGAGGGAGCAGGCAAACATTGTGGGAGGTGAGGGCGGTCGCCAGCCGCCTTAAGCCGTAACCACCAAAAGGAGTGACGCATGGCGAAGAAAGTGACTGGATACCTGAAATTGCAGGTGCCGGCCGGCGCGGCGAACCCGTCGCCGCCGATCGGCCCCGCGCTTGGTCAGCGCGGCCTCAACATCATGGAATTCTGCAAGGCGTTCAACGCCCAGACGCAGAAGGAAGAAAAGAACACGCCGATTCCGGTGGTGATCACGATCTATGCGGATCGTTCCTTCACCTTCGAGATGAAGACCCCGCCGATGTCCTACTTCCTCAAGCAGGCGGCGAAGATCCAGTCCGGCTCCAAGGCGCCGGGCCGCGATTCCGCCGGCAAGGTGACCAAGGCGCAGGTGCGCGAGATCGCCGAGAAGAAGATGAAGGACCTCAATTGCGACACCGTCGAATCGGCCATGAACATGGTCGAAGGGTCCGCCCGCTCGATGGGCCTTCAGGTGGCGGAGTAAGCAATCATGGCAACCGGAAAACGTTTGAAGAAGGCTCGCGAAGGCATTGATCGGGAGAAGCTTTATCCGATCGCCGAGGCCATCAAGCTGGTCAAGGAACGCGCCAAATCAAAGTTCGACGAGACCATCGAGATCGCGATGAATCTCGGCGTCGATCCGCGCCACGCCGACCAGATGGTGCGTGGCGTCGTCAGCCTGCCGAACGGCACCGGCCGCACGCTGCGCGTCGGCGTGTTCGCGCGCGGCGCCAAGGCCGACGAAGCCAAGGCCGCCGGGGCCGACGTCGTCGGTGCGGAAGACCTCGTTGAAAAGGTGCAGGGCGGCACGATCGACTTCGATCGTTGCATCGCCACGCCGGATATGATGCCGCTGGTCGGCCGGCTCGGCAAGGTGCTCGGCCCGCGCGGCATGATGCCGAATCCGAAGATCGGTACCGTGACGATGGACGTCGCCGGGGCCGTGAAGGGCGCCAAGGGCGGCTCGGTCGAATTCCGCGTCGAGAAGGCCGGCATCGTGCAAGCCGGTATCGGCAAGGCGTCGTTCTCGGAGGAGAAGCTCGTCGAGAACATCAAGGCGCTGGCGGACGCGGTGGCGAAGGCGAAGCCCGCCGGCGCCAAGGGCACCTATATCCAGCGCATCGCGGTGTCCTCGACCATGGGGCCCGGGGTCAAGGTCGAGCCGGGAACCGTGCTCGGCTGAGACCGGAATCGCTTGCTAGCGAAGGCGGGATCGGAGCTTTCCGGGCCCGCCTTTTGTTTTTGTGAAGCGATCGATGCCCGTCGACATCCGGGCTGCCCCGCCATCCTTGGTATCGTTGATGCCTGCCGGCGAGATGCGATATTTTGTCCAGATCGAAAGCTGGCCGGAAAATTGCATGATTTAGGACTTGGCAACGCAGCAGAGATTCGTTAAATACCGCGCTCCCGGACGTGCTGGCTTGCGCTCGCATGTCCGTGTTCGCATTCCAAAAATCCAACGAGATAGGAGTCTTTGCCTTCCCGCATGTCCATTCGGATGGTTCGGGAGGACGAGGCGTCAATCTGCTGGGTTCGACGGTGCGAAACGGGGGTCTTCAGTCGTCCTCTCAGGGATGATGTTGTCGACCTCATCCTGTCCGAGACTGCAGGCGCCCGCGGCGAACGCAAGTTCGTCCAACGGCTTAATCGCATGGCCTGCATAGACGGGTGAAGACCGGATTTCGCTTTCCGCCGCCATGAGCGGAAGGCAGCGGATTGGGTTCGAACCTCGACACCCCGTGCCTTGGCCGTGAGGCCTTTGGATGCGGGAGGGCAGGCTACTGAATGTCGTCACGCCTGGCGTGTCTCGGGACCGGTTTCTCGAAACCGATGTCTCGGGATCAGGTTCCGGGCTGGACGACGGGTATAACCCGGCGGTCCCAGCCTTCGAGGCGAAGGCCGCCAAACGGAAAGAGCTTGCTGTGGAACGAGCGGCAAAAAAAGAAGCGGTCGAACAGCTCAACGAGACCTTCAAGTCCACGGGCGTCGCGATCGTTGCTCACTATTCCGGCCTCACGGTGGCCCAGATGCAGACCCTGCGCAAGCAGATGAAGCAGGCGGGCGCGTCGGTGAAGGTCTCGAAGAACCGTCTCGCCAAAATCGCTCTTGAAGGCACAGACGTCGTTGCCATCGGTGCCCTTTTGAAGGGCCCGACCGTGATCGCGACTTCCAGCGATCCCGTGGCGGCGCCGAAGATCGCCGTCGAATTCGCCAAGACGAACGAGAACTTCGTCGTGCTCGGCGGCTCGATGGGAAAAACCGTGCTGGACGTGAACGGAGTGAAGGCGCTCGCCTCGCTGCCGTCTCTCGACGAACTGCGCGGCAAGCTGGTCGGCCTTCTGGTCGCACCGGCGACCAAGATCGCCCAGCTCTCGACGGCGCCCGCGGCCAAGCTCGCGCGCGTTGTCCAGGCCTATGCCTCGAAGGGCGAAGCGGCGTAAGGCCCTTCGTCAAGTCAATCTGGTTCGAACCGAATACGTTAAAGGAATATATCGATGGCTGATCTGCAGAAGATTGTTGACGACCTCTCGGCGCTGACCGTGCTCGAGGCTGCCGAACTGGCAAAGCTCCTCGAAGAGAAGTGGGGCGTGTCGGCCGCCGCCGCCGTGGCTGTCGCCGCTGCGCCTGGCGCCGGCGGTGGCGCTCCGGCCGCCGAGGAGAAGACCGAGTTCACCGTCGTGCTCGCAGCCGCGGGCGACAAGAAGATCGAGGTCATCAAGGAAGTTCGCGCCATCACCGGCCTCGGCCTCAAGGAAGCCAAGGATCTGGTCGAAGGTGCGCCGAAGCCGCTCAAGGAAGGCGTTGCCAAGGACGAGGCCGAGAAGATCAAGGCGCAGCTCGAAAAGGCCGGCGCCAAGGTTGAACTTAAGTAACAGGTTACACGAGCGTCCCCCGGAACTGGCGGAAGTTTTGTTCCGGGGGTGCTTCACCAAGGACCTCGATGGTCGCGCGCGGCCAGATGCCCTGAGGTAAACGGGATTCCCGGACGGGCGCGATCCGATCGCGCTCGGCGGGTGCAGCATCCGGACCATGTCCGGCTGGTTGTACACAGGAAAGTGTGGATAGGCGGGGGAGTCACCCCTCGAATTTCCGCGATTGCCATCCCATATTGGGGCGGCAGCACGAAAGCACAGCGGATGACGAGAACGGCGGCGTTCTCTCATAAGCTGTTGGGAGAGCAGCGATTTCGGGCTTTTTCGGTCCGTTTGGAGATGTGTTTGACGGGCTGGGTGTACGCATGCACCCCGCACGTCGTTTTGCGTTCTGCGAGCCTGGCGTTCCGGTTCAGGATTGAAATCCTGATATTTGCGTTCCGCTCCTGAGAGCGTTCCAAGATTCACCCCGGGGGCGATGCCAATCGCGCTTCGGAAGGTTCGCCCCACGGGCGACGACATGAGAGGCCACGATGGTGCAGCAGACGTTCACCGGTCGCAAGCGGGTTCGCAAGTTCTTCGGGCATATCCGGGAAGTCGCCGAGATGCCGAACCTGATCGAGGTTCAGAAGGCGTCCTACGACCAGTTCCTGATGGTCGACGAACCCCCCGGCGGCCGGCTCGACGAGGGCCTCCAGGCGGTCTTCAAGTCGGTGTTTCCGATCAACGACTTTTCGGGCACCTCGCAGCTCGAATTCGTGCGCTACGAATTCGAGGCGCCAAAGTACGACGTCGACGAGTGCCGCCAGCGCGGCATGACCTATGCCGCCCCGCTGAAGGTGACGCTGCGTCTCATCGTGTTCGATATCGACGAGGAAACCGGCGCGAAGTCGGTGAAGGACATCAAGGAGCAGGACGTCTACATGGGCGACATTCCGCTCATGACCATGAACGGCACCTTCGTCGTCAACGGCACCGAGCGCGTCATCGTCTCCCAGATGCATCGTTCGCCCGGCGTGTTCTTCGATCACGACAAGGGCAAGACCCATTCGTCCGGCAAACTGCTGTTCGCCGCGCGCGTCATTCCCTATCGCGGTTCGTGGCTCGACATCGAGTTCGACGCCAAGGACATCGTGTTCGCGCGCATCGACCGCCGCCGCAAAATTCCTGTGACGTCGCTGATGTTCGCCCTCGGCCTCGACGGCGAGGAGATCCTGAGCACGTTCTACAAGAAGATCATCTACAAGCGCGCCAAGTCCGGCGGCGGTTCGGAAGGCTGGCGCGTGCCCTACGACCCCGTGCGCTTCCGCGGCTACTCGACGTTGAACGACCTGATCGACGCCGATACCGGCAAGGTCGTGCTCGAGGCCGGCAAGAAGCTCACGGTCCGCGCCGCCCGCCAGCTCCAGGAGAAGGGGCTGAAGGCGCTACGCATGAGCGACGAGGAGCTGGTCGGCATGTATCTCGCCGAGGACCTCGTCAATCCCAAGACCGGCGAAATCTATGCCGAAGCCGGCGAGGAAATCACCGAGAAGTCGATGAAGGCGTTGAACGAGCACGGCTACAAGGAGCTGCCCCTGCTCGACATCGACCATGTCAATGTCGGCCCCTATATCCGCAACACGTTGTCCGCCGACAAGAACATGACGCGCGAGGACGCGCTGTTCGACATCTACCGGGTGATGCGCCCGGGCGAGCCGCCGACGCTGGATTCGGCGCAGAACATGTTCCAGTCGCTGTTCTTCGACAGCGAGCGCTACGACCTGTCCGCGGTCGGCCGCGTCAAGATGAACATGCGCCTCGACCTCGATGCGCCGGATACCTATCGCACGCTGCGCAAGGAAGACATCCTGGCCGTCATCAAGACGCTGGTGGACCTGCGCGACGGCAAGGGCGAGATCGATGACATCGACCATCTCGGCAACCGCCGCGTGCGTTCGGTCGGCGAACTGATGGAAAACCAGTACCGTATCGGCCTGTTGCGCATGGAGCGCGCCATCAAGGAACGCATGTCCTCGGTCGACATCGATACCGTGATGCCGCAGGACCTGATCAATGCCAAGCCCGCGGCTGCAGCCGTGCGCGAGTTCTTCGGCTCCTCGCAGCTCTCGCAGTTCATGGACCAGACCAACCCGCTGTCCGAGATCACCCACAAGCGGCGCCTCTCGGCGCTCGGACCGGGCGGCCTGACCCGCGAGCGTGCCGGCTTCGAGGTGCGCGACGTGCATCCGACGCATTACGGCCGGATCTGCCCGATCGAGACGCCGGAAGGTCCGAACATCGGCCTGATCAACTCGCTGGCGACGTTCGCGCGCGTCAACAAATACGGTTTCGTCGAGACGCCCTATCGCAAGGTGAAGGACGGCCGCGTCACTGACGAGGTGGTTTATCTCTCGGCGATGGAGGAGGGCCGCTATCACGTCGCGCAGGCCAACCTGCCGCTCGACAACCGCGGCCGCTTCACCGAGGACCTCGTGGTCTGCCGCCATGCCGGCGAGGTGCTGCCGGTGACGCCGGACAAGGTCGACTTCATGGACGTGTCGCCGAAGCAGCTTGTCTCGGTCGCCGCGGCGCTGATCCCGTTCCTGGAGAACGACGACGCTAACCGCGCGCTGATGGGTTCGAACATGCAGCGTCAGGCGGTGCCGCTGGTTCGCGCCGAGGCGCCGTTCGTGGGCACCGGCATGGAAGGCGTGGTCGCCCGCGACTCCGGCGCTGCGATCGCGGCGCGGCGTTCCGGCGTGATCGACCAGATCGACGCCACCCGCGTCGTCATCCGCGCCACCGAGGATCTCGATCCGACCAAGTCGGGCGTCGATATCTACCGGCTCATGAAGTACCAGCGCTCGAACCAGTCGACCTGCATCAACCAGCGTCCGCTGGTGAAGGTCGGTGACATCGTCAGGAAAGGCGACATCATCGCCGACGGTCCGTCGACCGATCTCGGCGAACTCGCGCTCGGCCGCAACGTGCTGGTCGCGTTCATGCCGTGGAACGGCTACAACTTCGAGGACTCGATCCTGCTCTCCGAGCGGATCGTCAAGGAGGACGTCTTCACCTCGATCCACATCGAGGAATTCGAGGTGATGGCCCGAGACACCAAGCTGGGGCCTGAGGAAATCACCCGCGACATTCCGAACGTCTCGGAAGAGGCGCTGAAGAACCTCGACGAAGCCGGCATCGTCTACATCGGCGCGGAAGTGCGCGCCGGTGACATCCTGGTCGGCAAGATCACGCCGAAGGGCGAAAGCCCGATGACGCCGGAGGAAAAGCTTCTGCGCGCCATCTTCGGCGAAAAGGCCTCCGACGTCCGCGACACGTCCTTGCGTGTGCCTCCGGGCGTGCAGGGCACGATCGTCGAGGTGCGTGTGTTCAACCGTCACGGCGTCGACAAGGACGAGCGTGCGCTCGCCATCGAGCGCGAGGAGATCGAACGCCTCGCCAAGGACCGCGACGACGAGCAGGCGATTCTCGACCGCAACGTCTACGGCCGTCTCGCCGACCTGCTCGAAAACCGCCAGGGCATCGCCGGACCGAAGGGCTTCAAGAAGGACACCAAGATCACCCGCTCGGTGCTCGAGGAATATCCGAAGTCGCAGTGGTGGCTGTTCGCCTCGCCGAACGACAAGCTGATGGCCGAGATCGAGGCCATGCGCAAGCAGTACGACGAGTCGAAGAAGGGCCTCGAACAGCGCTTCCTCGACAAGGTCGAGAAGCTGCAGCGTGGCGACGAATTGCCTCCGGGCGTGATGAAGATGGTCAAGGTCTTCGTCGCGGTGAAGCGCAAGATTCAGCCGGGCGACAAGATGGCGGGCCGCCACGGCAACAAGGGCGTGGTGTCGAAGATCGTTCCGATCGAGGACATGCCGTTCCTCGAGGACGGCACCCATGCCGACATCGTGCTCAACCCGCTCGGCGTGCCCTCGCGCATGAACGTCGGCCAGATTCTCGAAACGCATCTCGGCTGGGCCTGTGCGGGCCTCGGCCGGCGGATCGGGCAGGCCGTCGATGCCTATCTCGCCAGCGCGAAGCAGGAAACCAAGCCGCTGAAGGAGACGCTGAAGAAGGTCTACGGCGACAACGAGACCATCAAGTCGCTCAACGATCATGAGCTCGTCGAACTCGGCCGCAATCTCAGCCGCGGCGTGCCGATCGCGACGCCGGTGTTCGACGGCGCCAAGGAAACCGACATCGAGCAGATGCTCGAACTGGCGGGCATGGACAAGTCGGGCCAGTCCACCGTCTATGACGGGCGGACCGGCGATCCGTTCGATCGCAAGGTGACGGTGGGCTACATCTACATGCTCAAGCTTCACCACCTTGTGGACGACAAGATCCACGCCCGCTCGATCGGACCTTACTCGCTCGTCACCCAGCAGCCGCTGGGCGGCAAGGCGCAGTTCGGCGGCCAGCGTTTCGGCGAAATGGAGGTGTGGGCGCTTGAGGCTTATGGCGCGGCGTACACGCTCCAGGAAATGCTGACGGTGAAGTCGGACGACGTCGCGGGACGCACCAAGGTCTACGAGGCGATCGTGCGCGGCGACGATACCTTCGAGGCGGGCATTCCGGAATCGTTCAACGTGCTGGTCAAGGAAATGCGCTCGCTGGGCCTGAATGTCGATCTGCACAACTCCAAGATCGGCGGCGCGACGCCTGCGGAGGCGGCGGAGTAACGCTTGTTTCACCTCTCCCGCTTGCGGGGGAGATCGTCGGACGAATGTCCGCGGGTGGGGGCTCTGGCAATCGGCTCCCTCCCTAACCCTTTCCCGCAAGCGGGAGAGGGAACAGGCCCAGGTTTAACCGACCCGCGGAGTTTCGCTCCAACGGTGTCGAGGAGAACACCATGAACCAAGAGATCATGAATCTTTTCAACCCGACGACTCCGGCTCAGGTCTTCGACCAGATCCGGATTTCGATCGCGTCGCCGGAGAAAATTCTGTCGTGGTCCTACGGCGAGATCAAGAAGCCGGAAACCATCAACTACCGTACCTTCAAGCCGGAGCGGGATGGCCTGTTCTGCGCCCGCATCTTCGGGCCGATCAAGGACTACGAATGCCTGTGCGGCAAGTACAAGCGGATGAAGTACAAGGGCATCATCTGCGAGAAGTGCTCGGTGGAGGTGACGCTGTCGCGCGTACGGCGCGAGCGCATGGGCCACATCGAACTGGCCGCGCCGGTTGCCCACATCTGGTTCCTGAAATCGCTGCCCTCGCGCATCGGCCTTCTGCTCGACATGACGCTGAAGGACCTCGAGCGGATCCTCTATTTTGAATACTACGTCGTCCTCGAGCCGGGCCTCACCGCGCTCAAGGACCGGCAGTTGCTGTCGGAAGAGGAATATCTCCGCGCCCAGGACGAATACGGTCAGGACAGCTTCACCGCCATGATCGGCGCGGAAGCGATCCGCGAACTGCTGAAGGGACTTGATCTCGAAAAGCTCGAAGCGGAACTGCGCGCCGAGATGCAGGCGACGGAGTCCGACATCCGCCACAAGAAGCTCGCCAAGCGTCTGAAAATCGTCGAGGCCTTCCGCTTCTCCGGCAACAAGCCGGAGTGGATGATCCTCACCGTGGTGCCGGTGATTCCGCCGGACCTGCGGCCGCTGGTGCCGCTCGACGGCGGTCGCTTCGCCACCTCCGACCTCAACGACCTGTATCGCCGCGTCATCAACCGCAACAACCGCCTGAAGCGGCTGATGGAGTTGCGCGCGCCCGACATCATCATCCGCAACGAAAAGCGCATGTTGCAGGAAGCGGTCGACGCGCTGTTCGACAACGGCCGCCGTGGCCGCGTCATCACCGGTGCCAACAAGCGCCCGCTGAAGTCGCTCGCCGACATGCTGAAGGGCAAGCAGGGACGCTTCCGTCAGAACCTGCTCGGCAAGCGCGTCGATTATTCCGGCCGCTCCGTCATCGTCGTCGGTCCGGAACTGAAGCTGCATCAGTGCGGCCTGCCCAAGAAGATGGCGCTGGAGCTGTTCAAGCCGTTCATCTATTCGCGGCTCGACGCCAAGGGTCTGTCCACCACGGTGAAGCAGGCGAAGAAGCTGGTCGAGAAGGAGCGTCCCGAGGTCTGGGATATCCTCGACGAGGTCATCCGCGAGCATCCGGTGCTGTTGAACCGCGCGCCGACCTTGCATCGTCTCGGCATCCAGGCGTTCGAGCCGGTGCTGATCGAGGGCAAGGCGATCCAGCTTCACCCGCTGGTCTGCGCCGCCTTCAACGCCGACTTCGACGGCGACCAGATGGCCGTGCACGTTCCGCTGTCGCTCGAGGCGCAACTCGAGGCGCGCGTGCTGATGATGTCGACCAACAACATCCTGCATCCGGCGAACGGCCAGCCGATCATCGTGCCGAGCCAGGACATCGTGCTCGGCCTCTATTATCTGTCGATCATGCGGGAAGGTCTGCCCGGTGAGGACAAGGTGTTCGGAGACATGGCCGAACTGGAGCACGCGCTGTACTCCAAGGTCATCCACCTCCATACCAGGATCAAGTATCGCTGGGACGTGATCGGCGAGGACGGCGAGCCCGTCAAACGTCTGATCGAGACCACCGCCGGCCGCGTCATGCTCGGTCAGGTGCTGCCGAAGTCGCCGAAGATCTCGTTCGACGTCATCAACAAGCTGATGACCAAGCGCGAAATCTCCGGCGTGATCGATCAGGTCTATCGTCACTGCGGTCAGAAGGAGACCGTGATCTTCTGCGACCGGATCATGGCGCTAGGGTTCTACAACGCGTTCAAGGCCGGCATCTCGTTCGGCAAGGACGACATGGTTGTTCCGCATGGCAAGTGGAAGATCGTCGATACCACGCGGACCCTGGCGAAGGATTTCGAGCAGCAGTACAACGACGGCCTGATCACCCATGGCGAGAAGTACAACAAGGTCGTCGACGCCTGGTCCAAGGCGACGGAAGAAATCGCCAAGGAGATGATGAAGGAGATTTCGTCGGTCAAGAAAAGCTCCAAGGGCGTCGAGGCGCAGGTCAACTCGATCTACATGATGGCGCATTCGGGCGCGCGTGGTTCGCCGGCCCAGATGCGCCAGCTCGCCGGCATGCGCGGCCTGATGGCCAAGCCCTCGGGCGAGATCATCGAGACGCCGATCATCTCCAACTTCAAGGAGGGGCTGTCGGTTCTCGAATACTTCAACTCGACCCATGGCGCCCGCAAGGGACTTGCGGACACCGCATTGAAGACCGCGAATTCGGGCTACCTGACCCGCCGTCTGGTCGACGTCGCGCAGGACTGCATCATCACGCAGGACGACTGCGGCACCAAGCTCGGCATCAAGATGCGCGCCATCATCGACGCCGGCACGGTCGTGGCGTCGCTGGGATCTCGTATCCTGGGCCGCACGGCGTGCGAGGACATTCGCGATCCCGCGAGCAACAAGGTGCTGGTCAAGCGCAACACCTTGATGGAGGAAAGCCATGTCGACCAGATCTCAAAGGCCGGCATCCAGGAGGTCAAGATCCGCTCTGCGCTGACCTGCGAGCTCGTCAACGGCATCTGCGGCAAGTGTTACGGCCGCGATCTGGCCCGCGGCACGCCGGTCAATCACGGCGAGGCGGTCGGCGTCATCGCGGCGCAGTCGATCGGCGAGCCCGGCACGCAGCTTACGATGCGCACGTTCCACATCGGCGGCGCCGCGCAGATCAACGAGCAGTCGGTGATCGAGTCGAACTTCGACGGCAAGATCACGATCAGGAACAGGGCGATCGCCAGAAACGGTGAAGGTCACCTGGTCGCGATGGTGCGCAACATGGTCGTCGCGGTGGTTGACGCGGACGGCAGCGAGCGCGCGACGCACCGCATCCAGTACGGCGCGCGCATGCATGTCGACGAGGGCGATCAGGTCAAGCGCGGCCAGCGCATCGCCGAGTGGGATCCGTACACCCGGCCGGTTCTGACCGAGGTGGAAGGCACCATCGGATTCGAAGACCTGATCGAAGGTCAGTCGATCTCTGAAACGCTCGACGAATCCACCGGCATCGCCAAGCGCATCGTCATCGACTGGCGCGGCACGCGCGGCGGGGCCGATCTGCGCCCGGCCATCGTGATCAAGGGCAAGGACGGCAAGGTGCTGAAGCTCGCACGCGGCGGCGACGCCCGCTACATGCTCTCGGTCGACGCCATTCTGTCGGTCGACGTCGGCGCCAAGGTGAAGCCGGGCGATATTCTTGCACGTATCTCGACCGAGAGCGCCAAGACCCGCGACATCACCGGCGGTCTGCCGCGGGTGGCCGAACTGTTCGAGGCCCGCAGGCCGAAGGACGCGGCCATCATCGCGGAAATCGCCGGCACTATCCGCTTCGGCCGCGACTATAAGAACAAGCGCCGCATCTCCATCGAGCCGGTCGACAAGGAAGAGGAGGCTCGCGAGTACCTCATTCCGAAGGGCAAGCACATCCATCTGCAGGATGGCGACATCGTCGAGAAGGGTGACTTCATCGTCGAGGGCAATCCGGCGCCGCACGACATCCTGGCGATCAAGGGCATCGAGGAACTCGCTGCCTATCTGGTCAACGAGATCCAGGAGGTCTACCGGTTGCAGGGCGTGCTCATCAACGACAAGCACATTGAGGTGATTGTCCGTCAGATGCTGCAGAAGGTGGAGATCACCGATCAGGGCGAGACCGACATGATCTCGGGCGAGCAGATCGACAAGATCGAGTTCGACCGGCTCAACGCCAAGGCCAAGGAAGAAGGCAAGAAGGTCGCGACGGGAACGCCGGTCCTTCTCGGTATCACCAAGGCCAGCCTGCAGACCCGCTCGTTCTTCTCGGCGGCGTCGTTCCAGGAGACCACGCGCGTACTCACCGAGGCCGCCGTCAACGGCAAGGTGGACCCGCTCGAGGGCCTCAAGGAAAACGTCATCGTCGGCCGGCTGATCCCGGCAGGCACCGGCGCCTCGATGGCCAAGATTCGCGAAGTCGCGGTCAAGCGCGACAAGCTGATTCTCGACGAACGCGAGAAGCAGGCTGCGATCGTGCCGTCTGCTCCGGAGGCCGAACCGCTGGCGCTCCCGCCGGCGGAGTAGGAATCACTTGATTTCACGCGAAAAAGGCCGGTGCTGTCCGGCCTTTTTTGCGTTGGGCGGTCTCCGGCGTGCTTTTTTCGGCGAGGCTTGGTTTGTTCATCTTCCCTTCATGTGGAAAGGGCTTTTTCTAAGTTGGCCACCAAACACAAGAATCGAATACGGCGGCAGATAAAAACGAGGGACGGGAAGCCGACGTTTCCTCCTCCATGGCTGAACGTCGCTGGCCGCGGTAGCCAGAGAAAGGCCGGGTCCGGGCTGCGAAAGCGCCAGGCGCGGATGTCGAAAGAAGAATATGCTTGATCTCGCGATTGTTGGTGGCGGCCCCGGCGGGCTGATGAGTGCCTGGCACCTCAGGAAAAAGCTCGGAGAACTGTGTCGCGTCACCATCTTTGAGGCTTCCGACCGCCTGGGCGGCAAGCTGCTGACCCGCAAGTTCGAGACCGCGCCGGCGATGTACGAGGCGGGTGTTGCGGAGATCTACGACTACTCGATGACGGGGCCGGACCCGCTGCGCGAACTGATCCAGCATTTCGGATTGCAGACGATTCCGATGGATGCCGGACAGGTGCAACTCGACGGCGAACTGCTCGACGACGTTTCCGGCATGCGCCGCAAATACGGCGCGCGAACCGCCGATGCCATCGAGGCTTTCCGCAAGCGTTGCGCCGAGATGATGTCGCCGATCGCATACTATGAAGGCGCACGCGACAACGAGCATCCCTGGGCGTTCATGACGGCGGAGGAACTGCTCGACAAGGAAGTCACCGACCCCGTCGCCAGGCGTTTCTTCAAGGTGATGGCGCGCTCCGATATCGCCACCGAAAGCCACAACACCAACGGACTGAACGCGCTCAAGAACTTCGTGATGGATGTGGACGGCTATATCGGCCTGTATTCGATCCAGAACGGCAACGAGCAGTTGATCGATTGCCTGAGGTCGGAGGTCGATGCGGACATTCAGTTCAATCACCGCATCCTCAAGGTCGGCAAGACGCCGGCTGGCCGTTATCAGCTCAACATGATGAACGGCAAGGGACCAGAGACCCGCGACTTCGATCTGGTCATCATGTGTCTGCCCCATAGCTGGCTCGCCACCGTCGGATGGGACGGCGAGCAGTTGCGCAAGTCGATGGTCAAGCACGTCGCTTACTTCGACCGGCCAGCGCACTACCTGCGCGTGTCGGTGCTGTTCGACGAACCGTTCTGGGGCGAAAAGATCTCGGGCGCGTGGTTCATGTCCGAAGCCTTCGGCGGCTGCTGCGTTTACAACGAAGGCGCGCGGCACAATGTCGGCCGTCACGGCGTGCTGAACTGGCTGATCGCCGGCTCCGATGCGCTTGCGTTCGCGAACCTCAGCGACACGGAGCTGACCGAGACGGCGCTGAAGTCGCTGCCGGCCTCGCTCGGCAACGCTCGCGCGCATTTCCTCGAAGGTAAAGTCCATCGCTGGATGTCGTCGGTCAACGCGATTCCCGGCGGCCTTCCCGCGCGCGACGTCATGACCAACCATCGGCCCGAGCCGAAGGAGCATCCCGGGCTGGTTCTGGTCGGCGACTACCTGTTCGATTCGACGCTTAACGGCCTGTTGGATTCATCGGATGCGGCGACTGACATCGTGGTCAGCGAGATGATGAAACTCCGCCGCGCTCGCGGCGGGACGGGCGGCAGCGCCTTCGACCGGATCAACCGCGATTACTTCGAGAACTATCGCGGCCTTGGCCCTTATCGCGAGTGCTGGCAGCAGTTCAGCGATCCGGACTTCCTGATCGACCTGATCCGGATCGCCTGGAACAGGACGACAACCGACTACAAGCTGCTGGTGGCGGGATCGGCGAGCGGTGAACTGGTTGGCGCGTTGCGCGCCCGCGGCATCGATGCCTGGGGCATCGAGAACAACCGCGCCATTCATGCCATGACGCCGACGGCGCTGCAGACGTTCAACCGGCTCGGTTCGATCGTCGACATGCCGTTCGAGGACGGACAGTTCGATTTCGTCTACGAAACGAGCCTTTGCCATGTTCCGGAATCCCGGACGCTGCGGGCGGTTCGCGAACTGAACCGCGTCGTCAGAACCGGCCTGATTTTCGGTTCCGTCACCTCCGACATGAAGCCGACCCTGATCGACCGTTACGATCTGCTGCGCGGCGTGAAGAAGCTCGGAACCTGGTGGGAATGGTCGGAGATCTTTTTCAACAACGGGTTCGATCTCGCCATGAACCGCGACGACCGTACCGACGCGTTGTGGGCCGCGGCCCTTGCCGCCGGCAAGGGACCGGAGCAGTGGTACGCAGATTCCGAAAGCCTGCGTTACTGCCTGTTCGACAAGGTAGAGGACGCTTAAGTCCTCACGGACGAGTCCGGATCTGCACCGGCTTCATACGTGGAGTGTCTCGGTTCGGTCAAAAAAACTTCGTTTTCATACGGCGGCGAGACCGGCCGTCCGCAACGGTAAAACCCGATCGTGCCCAAGGTGCCGCCGCTCGACGCTCCGCCCGCTCCCGATGATGCGGCACGGGTCCCGCCGACGAACTCCCACGCCGCGATCGCGCCGGTGCCGGTCTCGCCGCCGAGCAAGTCTGGTGCGGGGCCTCATGCCGCTGTCGACGATGACGAAGACGATGACGAAAACGAGAACGACGAACTCGACCTCGACGATGACGAGGATCTCGTTGTCTACACCGCGCGCGAGGCCGCCGGTGCGCTGGCGACGATCTATGCGTTTATCCGGCCCTCGCTCCGGAACTACCGGAAGGCGTTGGCGTTCGTTGGGTTCGGCCTGCTGATCGAGACGCTGTTCAACGTCATCATGCCGCTCAGTCTCAAGTTTCTGATCGACGATGCGCTCGGCGAAGAGGATTTCGTCGTTCTGATGCGCATCCTGTCGGTGCTCGCAGTCGCCGGCATCGTCACCTCGCTGATCTCGATCTGGTACGAACGATGGGACGCGTGGCTGTCGTCATCGATCATCTCGGAGGTGCGTCAGCGGCTATTCAATCACGTGCAGGATCTGCCCTCAGCGTTTTTCGCGCGCATCCGGCGCGGGGAAATTCTGTCGCGCTTCTCTGTCGATCTCTCGGCGTTCGAAGGGGCGACGAAGGCGCTCGCCAACACGGCGCTGCTTCCGGCGATGGAACTGGTGGCGGGCATCGTTCTGATGCTGTTCTTGAGCTGGCCGCTGGCGGTGGTCGCGTTGCTGATCTTTCCGATCACGCTGATCGGTCCGCGCATCCTGACGCCGAAGGCGGTGCAGGCCAATTACGAGCAGAAGGTCAACGAGTCGGCGATCCTTGGCGTGGTCCAGGAGAACATCGCCGCGCAGGCGCTGGTCAAGGCCTTCAGTCTGCAGCGGCGCGCCCGCGGCTGGTTCACCGTCCGCAATGAGGAGACCAGAAAGAAGATCGCATCCTCCACGTTCTTGTCGAGCATGGTCGAGCGGTCGGTCACGATCGCCGTGCTGCTGCTGCATCTCGTCGTCCTCGGCATCGGCGCCTATCTCGCAACCAGCGGCCAGATCACGATCGGAACGTTCGTGACGTTCGAAAGCGCGTTCTGGGAAATCTCGTACAATATCGCCCATCTGATGTCCTATGTTCCGGTTTCTATTCAGGCCGCGGCGGCCGTGCGCCACATGCAGGAACTGCTCGACGAACCGACGCGCGGCGTCGACCGCCCCGGCGCGCCGGACCTGCCGCGCATCACCCATGACATCACCTTCGATCGCGTGACGTTCCGATACGAGAGCGCCGAGACACCGGTCCTCGACAACCTCACTCTACGGCTCGATGTCGGAAAGCGCATCGCAATCGTCGGGCCGAGCGGCTCTGGCAAGAGCACGCTGCTCAATCTGATCCTGCGCCTCTATGTGCCGGATGAAGGCCGCGTCACCATCGACGGAGTCGATATAAGGAAGGTGACGCGCGAGTCGCTGCGATCGAGCATGGCGATCGTGTTTCAGGAGAACATGCTTTTCAACATGTCGATCCGCGAAAACATTCGTCTCGGCAAGGAAAACGCCAGCGACGCGGAAGTCGAGGCTGCGGCGAAAAAGGCCGAGATTCATCGCTTCATCATGAGCCTGCCCCGGCGCTACGATACTGTTGTCGGGGAGCGCGGCGATACGCTGTCGGGCGGCCAGCGTCAGCGTATAGCGATTGCGCGCGCGATCGTGCGCGATCCCTCGATACTGTTGCTCGACGAGGCGACATCCGCACTCGACCAGACCACTGAAGCCGCGATCAATCGCACGCTTCTCAGGGTGTCCAAGGGGCGCACCATGATCTTTTCGACCCATCGCCTGACCTCGGTTGTCGATATGGATGAGATCATCGTCATCAGCGGCGGCCGGGCAGTCGAGCGGGGTTCCCATTCCGAACTGATGAAAAGTCACGGCCTCTACCGCAAGCTCTGGGACGACCAGGGTCACGGGCATGATCACGTCGATAGCGATGACGAATAGGGGTTTTCGCCTACGAAATTATGCGATCGAAGAGAGGAAAAATTAATATCAAGTTTAGCCAATTTGCCCGTTTCATCGCAGCGTTGTTCGTTTCGCGCTTGCGGGATGTTATATTCCGTTGTGCGGATGCAGCTCGATGGCCGAGCAACGGTTTTCCAGACTGAAGATGCAGGTTCGATTCCTGCCATCCGCTCCAGTCGCGCCAGGCGCGGACGTAAAGGAGGATCGCGCGGAAGCGCGGGAACCGAGCGCATGATCGATGCAGAGAAAAAACGGCAGAGCCGCAAGTCGGTCCGACAATCCGCGTGGATCATCCTCGACGGCGGCTTCGCCAGACGGCCGTGCTTCGTCATCGATCTGTCGGCGACGGGCGCCAAGATCGACCTCAACGACACCAGCGCGGCATCGGCCGGTTTCCAACTGACGTTCTCGCCCCATGCAAGAACCGGGCGCCGATGCCAGGCAGTCTGGCGCAACGGAACGACGCTGGGCGTCAGGTTCATCGCCTAGACTTAGGTGAGCCAGTCGCGCTAGGCGGCTTTGCCTTCGTGCGATTCAGGGTGCGCCTGAGGTGCTGGTATCGGCGTGTCTGGCTTGTGCGCTCGCCGCATCACGCCCTGAGCCAGCCGTCCTATGAAGCGCGCCCAACGCCGTGCGCGCCAGGTCAAGCCATCGTCGATCGACAGCGAGCGAAGGTGCCAGGCTTTCGCGGCCGACCATGCGTCGCATTCCACCTTCACCGGATCGTCGTAGAACATTTCGATCTTGGAGCGACCCATGCCTTCGGTCGCAAGCCAGGTCGGGATATGAACGTTGCAAAGCCGTTCGACGTCGGTGAACACCTTGTCGGTGCCGGTCCCCGCGGCCGGGCACGACGTCGCGAAAGCGTCGCCGACGAGAACGACTCCGGCTTGCCGATGATTTTCCGTGACGTACAGATCCGCCGGCCGGATCTTGATCGGGCCACTGACCCTGAAGCCTCCGGTCATCCGGTCGAAGCCAGGCATCATCGCGCGCATCGTCGCTTCGGGGTTTTCACGAAATTCGCGAAACCAGATATCGTCCATGGGTCGATAGACCATCATGTTCGCCCGCATCACGGCCCCGATCGGAAACAGCGTCAGATAGGCCATGCGGTCGGCCGTTCGCTTCGGCCAGTAGGTCAGGGCCGGGAAGGGTAGTGCCGGGCGGCCGACCGGCGCGACGTCGAAGCCCAGCGTCACGGAATGACACTCGCTGATGACGCGCCGCTGGAGGCTGAGCATGTGCCGCAAGCTGATGCTGAGACCGTTCGCGAGCACGATCAGCCGCGCGGAAATTTCCTCGCCATTCGCCAGCACCACGCGCTGGCGCTCGGCGCCGGTCGCGACCTCGACGACCTTGGTGTAAAGAATCTCAACGCCGGACGGGATCAGGGCGCGTGTGGCGTTGACAAGCGTGTCATACATCGCGCCGTGCTGATCGCTTGGCTTCTTCGCCACAACGAAACCGAACCGCGCTTCCCAGACCTCACCGTCGACGGTGGTCGATCGCAGTATCTCCTGGTCCAATCCTGTCCTGCGCAATCGCGGCAGTTGCGTGCCGCCGATCTTTTCACAGCGCAGGTCGGGTGGATATATCGTATGCGGATCGATCATGATCGCGGCAATGCCGGCGCGGCCGAGCATCGCGGCGGTGGCCGATCCGGCCAGGCCGCCGCCCACGATCGCAATGTCGGTATAGCGCATACACAGGCCCTTGTTCCGCAGTGCTATCCTTGCGCCTCAAAAGGCAAAGAAACCTTGAAGGACATCGAACGCTCGAAGCGGGTCGGGCCGACGCGGCTTAACTGAAAAGCAATGCCGGACCAACATTATGCCGCCTGAAGCGCGGATCGCCCGGCAGGATCGCCCAAGGCCCCTGATGATTTCGGTAAACATTTGTTCACCAACCCTGGACCTTGTGGCGCCGTGGGACGACCTCGTCCAAAGGGCCTCTCCCAACGTGTTCATGAATCCTGTCGCGCTGACTGTCGCGAATGAGACCGGCTTTGCGCGCATCCGGGTTCTGCTTGCGTGGGATGACGGCACCGAGCCAAGGAAGCTGGTCGGCATGTGGGCCTTTCAGGTCCGTCGGATCTCGCGGTTGTGGCCAGCTTTGCTCGAGGCATTGCCCTATAACTATGCCTTTCTCTCAAACCCTGTCGTGGATCCCGCTTTCGTTCGCGACGTCGTTCCGGCCTTTCTGTCGACGATCCGCAACAGCCCCTCACTGCCAAAGGTGATCGATCTGAAGTCGTTCGATGCCGAGGCTGAAAGCTTCGACATGCTTGTGCATGCGCTGACGGAACAGGGCAGGGCGCAACTCAGATTGTCCGAGAGCACGCGGCCTTTCGCGACTCCCGAGCTTGGCGTGAAACGGTCCGGTTCGACCCGGAAGAAGCTGCGGCAGGACTGGAACCGGCTCTCCGCCGCCGGCGTGGTCGATATCGTCAACAAGGGAGCGCCGGACACGGCAGAGGCGTTCGAGACGTTTCTGAATCTGGAAGTCGCAGGCTGGAAGGGCGCACGCGGCACAGCCTTGCTGTGCGATGCCGCGGACGCGACCTTCGCCCGGCAGATGGTCGCTGCGCTTGCGGAGCGAGGCAACGCCTCGGTGGCGCTGTTGCGCGTCGACGGGCGCGCCATCGCCGCGCAGGTGCTGATGTATTGCGGCGCTACGGCTTACACCTGGAAGACCGCATTCAACCCAGACTACGCGAAATACTCGCCCGGCGCGTTGCTGATCGACAAGATTACGGACGAACTGTTTTCCTCAGGCAGGATCGTAGCGATCGATTCCTGTTCGCACGAAGGAAGCTTCATGACCCAGTTCTGGGCGGGTCGACGGCGAATGGCCGATTTGCTTGTCGATGTCGGAGCGGAGAAATCGTTGGCGTTTTCGCTGGAGGCTGCCCGTCAGCGAGGCTACGGCTCTCTCCGTCGGCTTCGCGACCGGATACGAGCCTGGTCCATGCCGGCCCCGCCCAAAAGCAAGAAGGTGAGTTTTGCCGCGCATCGCTAGAGTGTGCCGCCACGTGCGCCGCTCCGGCGGCACCGGGTTGACTTATGGTCTACGCTATATCTTACTAAATATATTGATAGACGGTGCAACGCACCCCGAACGCATGTCTAGAAGTGTTCGAATAGGTTCGGCGAAGCAGCCGAGGCAATATCGGATTGATTGACCTGGCGACGCAAACAGGCGCGACGAGTCGGAGCGCGACCCGACGCAGCTTGCCTTTGGTCTTGCAAAGACCGAAACTGCGGCCGCCGGTTCAGCGCTCCTGAAAGAACCGCGACCGGGGATCATGGCACAGAGACCAAAAAACGCCCTGTTGGCAAGTATACCGGACTCGGAATGGATCGAAGTTCAGAAATTGTGCGAGCCCGTCAAGCTTCCGCTGGGGCGCGTACTGTACGAACCCCGCGGCGCTTTCGATTACGTCTACTTCCCCGAGACGGCGATCATCTCCAATATCGCACCGCTCAAGATCGACAAGACGGCTGAGACGTCGACGACAGGGCGCGAGGGAGTGATCAACGTCGGAGCCATCATGGGTGACGATCAATCGATGCATCGCGCCGTCGTCCAGGTATCCGGTGACGGCATCCGTATTTCCTTTCGCGACTTTCAGGATCTGCAGTCGCGCCTGCCTGTCTTTCGGCGCAAGCTCAACGCCTATTCGCGAGCGTTTCTCGCGCAGGTGATGCAGTCCGTCGCATGCAACGCCAGCCATACGCTGCTTCAGCGATGCGCGCGATGGCTGCTGAAGTCCCATGATCGCGTCGACGGTGATGAGCTTCGACTCACCCAGCAATTCCTTGCCGAGTTGCTGGTTGTCAGTCGCGTGGCGGTGAACGCCGAGCTCAAGAAATTCCAGCAATTGAAAGTTCTCACATACAGCCGCGGCACCATCACGATACTGGACCGGAGCCTTCTGGAGCGCACATCCTGCGAGTGCTATCGCGCCGTCCGGCGCGAATACGACAGGCTGCTGCCGGGCTCGTTCACCAAATAAAAAAAGCCAGCTATGTAAACTAGTTGGCTATACGGTCGCTGCGTCCATCGGTACACCAAATAAATCCAACAATGGAGCGCACCGATGCCGAGACACGTCTCATTTTACGATGAATCTCTGGGAAAGCAGATCGACGGTTCGTACACCTCTGACGGCAAGGTGATCCATGCCGGTTCGGGAACGCTGGGCGCCAAGAGCGCGCCGCTCGGCTATCTGGGCAATGCCAACACGTTTCCGGTCGATCAGGAAGGTCAGGACCTCCTGGCTCAGAAGCTGCTGAGCGAGCTGGCTCATCGTGAAGCGAAGAATGGCCACGCTCACGGTCACTAGGCTTTAAGTACGTCGCCGTTTGCTGTGGAGGCCGGTTGAACTGGTCCCGCTGCGTGGGCGAGGGAAGTTACCGAAACTGACTACTCCTCCTTGGTTTTGTGCGTTACAGCCCACGTCTCTCGAAGGCTGCACCTTTCGAATGGCGTCGACCGTTTCAAGCGGCAGGTAGCACCCGCTTGAATACGACACACCTGTAACCGGCTTTACCTGACCCACGGCACTGTTCGTCGTCACCCTTGAGGTGTCGACGGGCAGTGCTTTGGTGCGTTTGGATGTCTCCGCAGCAATATAGCGGCATCCCGTTGCGACTCAGTAGCGTCTCTTTGCGACAAGAGGCCGGTCGGGGGCGTCGTTCCTGCGAACGCAGGGACCGATGGTGCCCGGCGTTGGCAATTTGCCGTGGTGTTCGTCGACAGCGTTTGCGACGCATGTCCTCGGGTGTGACCGAGGATGGATGCCGGCTCGCGTCAAGAAATGGTGTCAAATCAAAATCATAGCCTCATTTCTGATTCTTCCGTCGGAAGCGGAAGGCAGGGTACCGAAACTGTCGTGCGCCTCAGGCGGTCGTGATCCAACGACCTGGGAGACGGAGCCTTGCGTTCGCAAAGACGGCCGACAATTCATTTGAATGCGACTCATTGCGCCCCCGCGCGGCCGTTCGGGGATGGCGAATCACGGCTTCGCCTGACGCCGCGGTTGACCGCTTCAGCTATTGAAGTTGCTGCCGCCTGCTGAGTCGTTCTGGGGCATTTCTCAGGAACGAAAGCGGAGGTTCCCGGGCGCCAGTTCAAAACTGGTCTCATTGTTGAGGCGGTCCGATCCCGTCCGATAGAAGGCGGTACGGGAAGGGTGGCCGGATGTCAAAGAAAGATCATTGTTTAGAAGGGTATCGGGCCGAACGGTGATACGATCTGTTGCCGATTTCCCTCGGGAGCGAATTCGCGTCAAATGGCCGGTGACAAAGGGGTGGAAGCGCTTCTGTGACGGCGGTTTAGCCTTGACTTGACGACTCGTGGTGGATAAAACCCGCCCACTTAACGGCAGGCGGTGAGTTGCGCCAACGTCGGAACGGATCACCCTTTCTATCTGATTTGGTTGATAGAGACGGGCACCAACCTCGACGAATGCTGCTCAAACGCTGCCGATGATAGCAATGCCAGGACGACAGTCGTTCTCTTGAGCGAGTTCTCTCGAGATTGATTTCGGATGCATGACCTCGGTGGGAGCTGGCCGGTTTTTTCCGGCTGGCGCTGATTGCGGTCCTCTGTGGCGTCGAAGCGCTTTCCGTTCAGCGATGAACGGTTGGCGCAATTTCGTTTTGCGTGAATCGTTTCATGCGTAGCGAGCGGGTGGGCGATAGGCCCGGACGAATCTGCGGAGCCGATCGGGTTTCGCGTAAATATAAGGGTGAAGGCGAACGATGCCGACGATCAACCAGCTGATCGCAAGTCCGCGCGTCATACAGAAGTCGCGCAAGAAGGTGC
This sequence comes from Nitrobacter sp., assembly GCF_051535215.1. Taxonomy (NCBI): domain Bacteria; kingdom Pseudomonadati; phylum Pseudomonadota; class Alphaproteobacteria; order Hyphomicrobiales; family Nitrobacteraceae; genus Nitrobacter; species Nitrobacter sp. The sequence continues at coordinate 81,246 of NZ_JBPPLY010000014.1, forward strand.
CTGCGTTGCAACAGTCGCCGCAGAAGCGCGGCGTGTGCACGCGTGTTTACACCACGACTCCGAAGAAGCCGAATTCGGCGCTGCGCAAGGTCGCCAAGGTGCGCTTGACCAACGGCTTCGAGGTCATCGGTTATATTCCGGGCGAAGGGCATAACCTTCAGGAACATTCCGTGGTCATGATCCGCGGCGGCCGCGTCAAGGACTTGCCCGGCGTCCGTTACCACATCCTTCGCGGCGTTCTCGACACCCAGGGCGTCAAGAACCGTAAGCAGCGTCGTTCGAAGTACGGCGCGAAACGTCCGAAATAAGCGGGAACAAATACGATGTCGCGTCGCCATTCTGCCGAAAAGCGTGAAGTGCTCCCCGACCCGAAGTTCGGAAACATCGTCATTACGAAGTTCATGAACTCGGTGATGTATGCCGGGAAGAAGTCGGTCGCCGAAAGCATCGTCTATGGCGCGCTCGATCTGATCGAGGCCAAGACCAAGCAGGGGCCGCTCACGGTGTTCGAGCAGGCGCTCGAGAACGTCATGCCGACCATCGAAGTGCGGTCGCGCCGCGTCGGCGGCGCTACCTATCAGGTGCCGGTGGAAGTCCGCTCGACCCGGCGTCAGGCGCTCGGCATCCGCTGGCTGATCACGGCCGCGCGGGGACGCAATGAAAAGACGATGACGGAGCGGCTCTCGGCCGAACTGCTCGACGCGTCGAACAATCGGGGCAGCGCGGTCAAGAAGCGCGAAGACGTGCACAAGATGGCGGAAGCCAACCGCGCGTTCTCGCACTATCGCTGGTAACGGCGACAACAGGAATTCAAGGACAGCTCCATGCCCCGCCAACATGCTATCGAGGATTACCGTAATTTCGGTATCATGGCGCATATCGACGCCGGCAAGACCACCACGACCGAGCGCATCCTTTATTACACCGGCAAGAGCCACAAGATCGGCGAAGTGCACGAAGGTGCCGCGACGATGGACTGGATGGCGCAGGAGCAGGAGCGTGGCATCACCATCACCTCCGCCGCGACCACCGCGTTCTGGGACGGCAAGCGGCTGAACATCATCGACACCCCGGGTCACGTCGACTTCACCATCGAGGTGGAGCGCTCCTTGCGCGTGCTCGACGGCGCCGTGTGCGTGCTCGACTCGAACCAGGGCGTCGAACCGCAGACCGAAACCGTCTGGCGCCAGGGCGACAAGTACAAGGTGCCGCGCATCGTCTTCTGCAACAAGATGGATAAGACCGGCGCCGACTTCTACAAGTGCATGGCCGACATCGTCGATCGGCTCGGCGCGCGCCCGGTGGCGCTGCAACTCCCGATCGGATCGGAGAACAACTTCAAGGGCATGATCGACCTCGTCCGCATGAAGGCGCTGGTCTACAATCAGGACTCGCTTGGTTCGATGTACGATGTCGAGGAGATTCCTGCTGATCTCGCCGACAAAGCGAAAGAATATCGCGAGAAGCTGGTGGAAGCCGCCGTCGAACTCGACGACGACGCCATGGCTGCCTATCTCGACGGCACCGAGCCGGACGAGGCTACGCTGAAGAAGCTGATCCGCAAGGCCGTCATCACCGGCGCGTTCTATCCCGTGCTGTGCGGCACGGCGTTCAAGAACAAGGGCGTGCAGCCGCTGCTTGACGCTGTCGTCGCCTATCTGCCGTCGCCGCTCGACGTGCCCGCGATCAAGGGCGTCGACGACAGGGGCAACGAGGTCGTCCGCCATGCCGACGACAAGGAGCCGATGGCGCTCTTAGCGTTTAAAATCATGGACGATCCGTTCGTCGGCACCATTACCTTCTGCCGCATCTATTCCGGCGTTCTCCAGAGCGGCACTGGCGTGATCAACTCGACGCGCGAGAAGAAGGAGCGCATCGGCCGGATGCTGCTGATGCATGCGAACAACCGCGAGGACATCAAGGAAGCCTATGCCGGCGATATCGTCGCGCTGGCCGGCCTGAAGGAAGCGCGCACCGGCGATACGCTGTGCGATCCGGCCCATCCGGTGATTCTCGAAAAGATGGAATTTCCCGATCCGGTCATCGAGATCGCGATCGAGCCGAAGTCCAAGGCCGACCAGGAAAAGCTCGGCGTTGCGCTGGCGAAGCTTGCGGCGGAAGATCCGTCATTCCGCGTCTCTACCGATCAGGAGTCCGGCCAGACCATCCTCAAGGGCATGGGCGAACTCCATCTCGACATCAAGGTCGATATTCTCAAGCGCACCTACAAGGTCGACGCCAACATCGGCGCGCCGCAGGTGGCGTTCCGCGAGCGCGTCACCAAGCGCGTCGAGCACAGCTACACCCACAAGAAGCAGACCGGCGGCACCGGCCAGTTCG
>NZ_JBPPLY010000015.1:0-77907 GCF_051535215.1 Nitrobacter sp.
TCCACTGCGGCAGCACGTCCACCAGCGCGCCCGAGTCGAGATCGGCCTTCACGACCATGGTCGGAAACTGTCCGACGCCGATGCCGCGTAAAGCCGCGAAGCGCAGCGCCACCATGTCCTCGGTGATAAGCCTTGGTGTGTACGGAATCAGCGCGGTGGCGGCGTCAGGACCCTCAAGGCACCATTCATGCCGCTGATGCGGCGGTCCCCAGCCGATGCTGGGAAACATGGCGAGATCGGCCGGAACCGGCGGATGAGACAGCTTCTCCAACAGCGCCGGACTCGCCACCAGCCGCTGCGTGCTTTCCGCCAGCACCCGCATCACCAGATCGTTGTCTTCCAACGGCGGAAAGCGCACGCGCAGCGCGATGTCGAAGCCCTCGGCGATTACGTCGACCCGGCGTGGCGTGCTTTCAAGATGCACCTCGACGTCCGGGCACTCGGCCATGAAGCGGGCGATCATCTCGCCGACCTGGAAGTAGAGCAGGGGCGGCGGACAACTCACGCGCACGATGCCCTGCGGCTTGGTGCGCGAACGCTCGATCAGTTCCTGCGCCGCATCGGCTTCAACCAGCATGGCGACACAGTGACGGTAATAATCCTGCCCGATCTCGGTGACGCTGAAGCGCCGGGTCGAGCGCTGGATCAGCCGTACTCCCAGTCGTTCCTCCAGCAGCGCGATGCGGCGGCTCAACCGCGAGCGCGGCATCCCCAGCGCGCGGGCGGCGGCCGCGAACCCGCCGCGATCGACCACCTGCACGAAGAAATAGAGATCGTTAAGATCCTGCATCATTGTCTCAATTATAGGACACTGAGGCGCAATAGTGGCAGCTACCGGGGGAATTGTCTCGATCATATCATCCTTGCAACAGGCGATCGATCCCGGTCGCGCAATGGAGATTCATCATGCGAAAGGTTCTCGGTGTTTTCAGCGGTCCCCGGCAGCATTGGGTGGGCGACGGTTTTCCGGTGCGATCGCTATTCTCGCACGCCAGCCACGGCGACCATGTCAGTCCGTTCCTGCTACTGGACTATGCCGGCCCGGCGAATTTCGCCCCGGCGGAGCAGCCGCGCGGCGTGGGCGTTCATCCGCATCGCGGCTTCGAGACCGTCACGATCGTCTATCAGGGCGAGGTCGAGCACCGCGATTCCACCGGCAACGGCGGGCTGATCGGGCCGGGCGACGTGCAGTGGATGACGGCGGCTTCAGGCATCCTGCACGAGGAGTTTCACTCGCGCGCCTTTACGAGAAAGGGCGGCACGCTGGAGATGGTGCAGCTCTGGGTCAACCTTCCGGCCAAGGCGAAGAACGCCGATCCCGGCTACCAGACCCTGCTCGACGCCGACATTCCAGCGGTCGATCTTCCGGACGGCGCCGGCAGGCTGCGGGTGATCGCGGGCGAGTTCGACGGCCGCAAGGGACCGGCGAAGACCTTCACGCCAATCGACATCTACGACGTGAAGCTCAACCGCGGCGGCGTTGCGACGCTTCGGCCGCGCGAGGGACATACCGTCTCGGTCGTGGTGCTGAAAGGCACCGTGCAGATCAACGGCGGCGAGATCGCGCGGGAAGCGCAATTCGCGTTGCTCGACCGCAGCGGCGGCGAAGTGAGGCTGGAAGCCAACGGCGAAGCCTCGGTGCTGGTGCTTTCGGGCGAACCGATCGAGGAGCCGGTGGTGATGCGCGGTCCCTTCGTCATGAACACGGAGGGTGAAATTCGTCAGGCCATGATCGATTTCCAGAGCGGCCGCTTCAGCACCCTGGAACCGGTCGCGACTGACACCTGACCGAACCACCGTGCGGGAGGCGGTACGCCGCTTCCCGCTTTTCTTCGCCCGCCCACCTAACAACTTCACCATGGTGGGATTGCGAGATAGATGGTGGGACGCCTGCGCGGTAAAAAATGCCCGGACTTTGTTTGTCCTTGATGGCGGCGACTTATGCTGCCGCCGTCGGCAGGCTGTAATCCTTGAACTGCTCGCGCAACGCTGTTTTCAGGATCTTTCCGGTGGCGGTATGGGGAATGCTGTCGACGAAGACGACGTCATCGGGCATCCACCAACTGGCGATCTTGCCGTTCATGAACCCGAGAATTTCCTCGCGCGTCAGGCTCTCGCCTTCCTTGACCTGAACAATGAGGAGCGGCCGTTCGCCCCACTTCGGATGGGGCATGCCGATCACGGCGGCTTCCGCGACCTTGGGATGGCCGACCGCGAGGTTTTCCAGATCGATCGACGAGATCCATTCGCCTCCGGACTTGATCACGTCCTTCGATCGATCCGTGATCCGCACGTAGCCGTGCTCGTCGATGGTGGCGACGTCGCCGGTGTCGAAGAATCCCTGTTCGTCGAGGATATCGTCCTTGATGCGGTAGTAGGCGCCGGAGATCGCGGGACCTCGCACCTTGAGCCGGCCAGGGGCCTTGCCGTCCCTGGGCAATTCCTTGCCGGTGTCGTCCGTGATCTTCATTTCAACCATGAACGGCGCGTAGCCCTGCATCTGCAGTAGGTCGAGCTTGGCGTCGCCCTCGAGATGGCAGAACTGGCCCTGCAGCGCGCCCACCGTGCCGAGCGGCGACATTTCCGTCATGCCCCATGCATGGCGAACCTCGACGCCCATGTCGTCGAAAGCCTTGATCATCGAGCGCGGCATCGCCGAGCCGCCGCAGATCAAAACCTTGAGGTCCGGGAGCTTGAGGTTGTGTTTCTCCATGTGATGCAGCAGCATCAGCCATACGGTGGGCACGCCCGCGGTATACGTGACCTTTTCCGTCGACAGCAATTCGAATATCGATGCGCCGTCGAGCTTGGCGCCGGGCATCACCAGTTTGGTTCCCATGGACGGCGCCGAGAACGCGATTCCCCAGCTATTGGCGTGGAATAGCGGTACCACCGGCAGCATTGTATCTTTCGATGCCGCGCCCAGCGCGTCACCGTTGTTCGCTATCATCGAATGCAGCACGTTGGAACGATGCGAATACACAACTCCCTTTGGATCGCCGGTGGTTCCCGAGGTGTAGCACATCCCCGCCGCGGTATTCTCGTCAAACATTCTCCAGCCGAAGTCGCCGTCTACTTCCGCGATCCAGTCCTCGTATGCGACCGCATTTTTCAGCTTGGTCTGCGGCATGTGTGCGTTGTCGGTGAGAACGATGTAGCGTTCGACGCTCGCCAGCTTGCCGGCGATCTTTTCCAGGACGGGGAGGAACGTGATATCGGTCATCACGATGCGGTCTTCAGCATGGTTGATGATCCAGGCGATCTGGTCCGGAAACAAGCGGGGGTTGACGGTATGGCAGACGGCTCCGATGCCCATGATGCCGTACCAGGTCTCCAGATGACGCCAGGTGTTCCATGCGATGGTGGCGACGCGGTCGCCGAGCTTGATGCCTTCGCGGTCGAGCCGTTGTGCGAGTTTCAGCGCGCGGCGGCGAATTTCAATATAGTTTGTCCGGTGGATCGGGCCTTCGACCGATCGCGTCACCACCTCGCGCTTGCCGTGAACCTTCGCCGCATGATCGATGATCCGATGACACAGCAAGGGCCAGTCCTGCATCAAGCCCCGCATTCGAACATTCCTTCTGATCAGCGCCCGGCGGTTATCGTGGCCTCGCAGGGATCGGCATGAACAAGTTTAACGTGAGGACGGCACGTCGCATACGATCTTGTGCAGGCGTGAGCCGCGACCGATTGGCCATGGTTGCGCTTGCCGCACTTGTCATGCCGGCGACGGCGTTGGCAGGAGTGAGGATTCCGTTGCCGCAGCCTCGCCCGGCCGCGTGGGCGCCTGCGGGCCAACAGGAAGACAGGCAGGCGAGAGAGGCTGCGCCGGCTATGCCTGAGGCTTCACCAGCGCCTTCCGCCTGCCGTCTGGCGCTGACCGATGCGGTGGCCATCGCTCCGAGCCTTCCGGCAATCACCGGGCCGAGCGCGTGCGGGGGTGATGATCTGGTCCGCCTCGAGGCGGTTGTGCTGGCGGACCGGAGCCGTGTCCCTGTCAAGCCGGCCGCCACGCTGCGCTGTACAATGGCCTCGGCAATCGCCGACTGGATTCGCACCGACATGGCGTCGCTGGCGGAAGGGCTTGGAAGCCGTATAAGCGAACTCGACAATTTCGATTCGTTCGAATGCCGGGGACGCAATCGGGTCGCCGGAGCAAAATTGTCCGAGCACGGGCGCGCCAATGCGCTCGATATTCGTGCGATTAAGCTTGCCAACGGCCGGACGATTGGGCTGACCGATCGTAACGTTTCGCACGAGTTGCGTGAAACGATGATGAAGTCAGCCTGCATGCGATTCATGACCGTGCTGGGACCGGGGTCGGACGGATACCACGAAGACCACATCCATCTCGATCTCGCCGAACGGCGGAACGGCTACCGGATCTGCCAATGGGGAATTGACGATCCGATGCCCGCGGTGGCGCCGTTGCTGCCGACCGAACGCCCGGCGGAAGCATCGCCGCGCGAAACGGCAGACGAGAAGAGCGGCGCGCCGGAGGCGTTCCGGGAGCATGCGGTGGCGCCCCGCTCCGCCTCACCAGCCGCGCCTGTCGCTCCGCCAACGGAGGCAGTGCCTGAACCCCGGAAGCGACCTGCGGCCGCCAGCAAGGCGGCGAAAGATGCGTCGAAGCCGTCACCATCCGCTTCAGGAGCGTCAACGCGGCTTTCAACCGCAAAGCCTGTGAAGCGCAAGCGCAAGCGGCATTCCGATCTGCCGCCGTTTCTCAGGTCGCTGCTCGAGTGAAGCGATGCGCTTCGCACCCGATCGTGACACCGGCAGCAAAAAAGCGCCGGCAAGCCGGCGCTTTTCGCAATTTCAGAACCGCTTCGATCAGTTGAAGCTGCCGCCGCCACCTTGCAACGCCATCTTGGAACTGTACGGCGAATCCCCGTGATGGGGCTCAAGCACAACGACCACCGTTCCAAGCTTGACGCGGTTGTAGAGGTCGATGACGTCCTCGTTGGTCATGCGGATGCAGCCCGAGGAAATCGAAGCGCCGATGTATTCCGGCTGGTTGGTGCCATGGATGCGGAACAGCGTGTCCTTGCCGTTGACGTAAAGATACATCGCCCGCGATCCCATCGGATTGTCCGGACCGGGAGGCACGAACTTCGGCACCCCGAGGCGCTCGATCTCGCCGGGCGTCGGGTGCCAGGCGGGCCATTCGGTCATGGCGCCGACCTTCGCGATGCCAGACCAGGCCATCGCTTCTTCGCCGACGGTAATGCCGTAGCGGATCGCCTTGCCGCCATCGAGCACGTAATAGAGATAATGGTTGTCGGAATCGACCATGATCGAGCCCGGCGCTTCCTTGCGATGATAGTCGACGATGGCGCGGCGGAAGGGCTCCGCCACCGGCGTCTTCACGTAGGAGACCTTGGACAGCAATTCCTTGTCGCGCGGCTTCAAGTTGCTGGTGCTGGCGGCCTCGTAATGCGTGGCCTGCATGCAGCCCGACAGCATCAGGCCCGCGGCCAGAATTCCAAGCGTAACCCGAAAAGGCGACATTGTTGTCTTCCAAATACCCCATTGAATCATGACCGTTCGCACCCGGACGCCACGATTCCTCTGCGACTCATTATTGTCAAACTTCCCTGAAACTCCAGCACTTAGAAGCTTCTGTCGCCACGCAACGTCGTGTCTGTGGTATTTTTGCCGCAAAATTCCTGTTCGCCGCTGGATGTTGCCGCCGTTCCCTCCGTGCAAGGCAGGACGCGTGCATTGCCGCGGCACATGGGCAATGGCATCCCGACCGCCGCGGCGGCCCTTTGCGGCTTGCCAAATCGACGTGATTTGCGCACTCCGTGTTCACACCGAATCCACGCCGTCATTCCACGGAGGGGTGCCATGCTCTCGATCTTCGCGCCGGCCGGCACCGCCCTCCTGAAGACCAGTCCGGCCGATCTTGCCGCGTTGCCGGAGAACGCGGTGTGGATCGATCTCGAAAAGCCGACGGCCGACGAGGATCGCGCCGTGGAGCGGCTGGCCGGGGTCGCTGTGCCGACCCGGGAAGATATGCAGGAAATCGAGATTTCCAGCCGTCTCTATCTCGAGAACGGGGCGCGTTACATGACTGCGAGCCTGATGTGCGGCAGCGAAACCGGCGCGCCGCGCATCACCCCCGTCACTTTCATCCTGTCCCGTCATCGCCTCGTCACCGTGCGCTACGAAGCGCCAAAACCGTTCACGCTGGTGGAGAACAAGCTCGCGCGCGCAGCCGTACAGGGCCTGACCGGCGAGGGTGTGCTCCTCGAACTGCTCGACGCCGTGATCGACCGCTGCGCCGACATCCTGGAGCGCGCCGGCGCAGACGTCGATCAGGTCAGCCACGACATTTTCGAGCCGGACGAATCCGCGCGCACCGGTCACGCCAAGCGCTATTCCGAAATCCTGATCGCGATAGGCCGCAAGGGCGACCTCACCTCGAAGGTCCGCGAGAGTCTTGTCTCGATCGGCCGTCTCGTCACCTTCGTCGCCACCGAATCCGACAGCATAAAATGGTCAAAGGAGATGCGCGCGCAGCTCAAGACCATGCAGCGCGACGTGGCGTCGCTGACCGATCACGCTTCCTATCTGTCCAACAAGATCACTTTCGTGCTCGATGCGATGCTCGGCGTCGTCAATCTCGAGCAGAACAACATCATCAAGCTGTTTTCGGTGATGGCGGTGGTTTTGATGCCGCCCACCCTGATCGCTTCGGTCTACGGCATGAACTTCAAGATGATGCCGGAACTCGACTGGCCGCACGGCTATCCGTTCGCACTCGCCATGATGGTGATCGCCGCGGTGCTGCCCTACATGATCTTCAAGTGGAAGAAGTGGCTGTGAGAGGGTTTTCGGCAATGCGGAATTTTGCGTGATTGCAGGTCGCGCAACGTCCGCCACATTTTTCCTCGTAAAATTTGAGCGTTCGCCTGAACGGTTTTCAAAAAAGATTGCTGCCATAACCTGTGAATGAACTCACGGGGACCACAATGGTTGAGAAAATCATAACAGAGGATTGCACCATCCTCGATTTTCGCAGCTATCAACAGTTGCGTAGATTCGGTTCAGACAACGAAGCCGTGCGTCGTTCGCCTGCTTCCATGCGTACATGCCGGCATTGCGGCGCCGCACTGCTCGATGGCGAGAGCGACGACGATTGTTCCAGCGCGGGCGTCGGGACGCCTGCATTGCGCGCGCCGCCCCGCCGGTTTTGTGCGGAGTGAATTTGCTTCACCTTCCCCCTCAAGGGGATGGTGAGAAAGTTAAACGTGCTGGCCGCCGTTGATATGAATTTCCGCGCCGTTGACGTATGAACTCGTCTCCGTGCACAGCACGTAGATGATCTTCGCCACCTCGTCCGGCGTGCCGAGACGACGCAGCGGGATCTGCCGCTGGACGATGTTCTCGGTGCCTGGCGACAGGATCGAGGTGTCGATCTCTCCCGGCGCGATCGCATTGACCCGCACGCCGATACGGCCGAAGTCGGCCGCCATCTCACGGGTCAGCGAGGCCAGCGCTGCTTTCGAGGTCGCATACGCCGCGCCCGCGAAGGGATGCACACGCGAGCCGGCGATCGAGGTGACGTTCACAACGGAACCTTTCGCGGCCTTCAATTCGCCGATCAACCCGCGCGCCAGCATGATCGGCGCCATGAAGTTGACGCGGAATACCTTCTCCCAGGTTTCCATGTCGGTGGTCAGCGAGCCAAGCCGCGCGCCGCCTTCGCCCTTCGGCGAGATCGCGGCATTGTTGACCAGCGCGTGCAGCCTGCCGCCCTCGAGCCGGGATCGAATCTCCTGGATGGCCTGCATCGTATTTTCGGGATCGGACAGGTCGACCTGAATGTGATCCTCTGGCCCGGCGTCCCACGGGCATTGCTCCGGAAAAGGATGTCGCGAACAGGTGATGACGCGCCATCCCGCGCTGGAAAAGCGGATCACGGTCGCATGGCCGATGCCGCGACTCGCGCCGGTCAACAGCAGCGTGCGGCGCGGTGCGTTGGGGTCCACCGCCGTCGCCATATCGGTTCGAGGGTTTGCTTTGTCCGGGGTCATGGGTACAGCCTTGTCTTGATCCACGGCGCGTCAGGCGCCGTGCGGCGGAACTCGATGCGATCGTGCAGGCGGAACGGGCGATCGTGCCAGAATTCGAACTGCACGGGGACGATCCGCCAGCCGCTCCAGCCCGGTGGCCGCGGCACAGCGCCGATGAGATATTTCGCTGCTTCCTTCGCGATCGCCTGTTCAAAAGCAAGGCGGCTTTCCAGCGGCTGCGACTGCCTGCTTGCCCAGGCGCCGATCTGCGCCTGCTTCGGACGGGTGGCAAAATAGGCGTCGGCCTCAGTATCGGTGACCGGCGTCACCGGCCCGCGCACGCGAACCTGCCGGCGCAGCGACTTCCAGTGAAACAGCAGCGCCGCTTTGGGATTCGCAGCGAGTTCGCGGCCCTTGGCGCTGGCGATATGGCTGTAGAACACGAAGCCCCGCGCATCGTAGCCCTTCATCAGCACCATGCGCACATCGGGCATGCCGTCGGCGTCGGCGGTGGCGAGGGCCATGGCGTCGGGGTCGTTCGGTTCCGCCGCGACGGCTTCCGCGAACCATGTGGCGAATAGCGCGAACGGTTCCGCGGCCTCCGTGAAATCACCGGACGTTAACTGGCTTGTGTCCTTGATGTCCGTGGTGTCGTTCATGCGGGGAGTCCAGGTTGCGCCGGTCTGTCGTCGAAAGCCCGTTGCGGTCCTTATACAGGGCAAACCTATATAGGGCACGTCTGCGCGTTGGCCTATCCGCGATCAGGTCCGCTGTGGCGATGGTCACGGCAATTCTGATCGGGGCGTCGGCCGGAGGTTGCAGTTTGGCGCGCAACGACGGGACTTTCGCGCAGATGACCGCCGGAGACGCCACCGGGTCGATTGTAGGGTCCGCACGGACCGGGCCGACCGATACCGATCTCGCCTTTGCCCGCACGGCCGCCTCCGACGTGCTGACCAAGGGGAGCAAGGACGCGAGCCAGCCATGGGAAAATCCCTCGACCGGGGCGCGCGGCTCGGTAACGCCGCTGGCACAGGCCTATATGGCCGAGGGTCGCACCTGCCGCGATTTTTTGGCGAGTTACGTTAACGGAAACTCCGAAAGCTGGCTGCAGGGCGCAGCCTGCAGGTCCGGTGGCGGCCGGTGGGAAATCCAGTCGATCAAACCCTGGCAGCGAAGCTAGCGCCGTTGCGGTCCACGGCCTTAAAGCCGGGCTCAGCTTTTGTCTTGGTTCTGTCTTGGCGTGTTTTCTCGACGCGAGCGATACCCGTCCTTCGGGGCAAGCGACATGCTTCGCAAAGCGCTATAGATTGCGGGGACGAATGGCTCGCCAGCCCGTTGCAAAAATGCCACGTATGCCCCAGATGATAGGCACATGGGTCAGGGGGCCCATGATTCCGAATTTCCTGAAGGAGACTGAGACGGATGCGCGACCCCTATGAGGTCTTGGGGGTGCAGCGGGGCGCCACTGCGGCGGCGATCAAAAGTGCTTTTCGCAAGCTCGCGAAGAAGCATCATCCCGATGCCAACAAGAACGATCCGAAGGCCGCCGAACGCTTCGCGGAGGTGAATACCGCCAACGAGATCCTCGGTGACGACGTCAAGCGCAAGCAATTCGACCGCGGCGAGATCGGCGCCGACGGAAAGCCGCGCTTTCAGGGTTTCCCCGGAGGCGGTCCGCGCGGCGCGCGGCCCGGTGGCGGTTTCGAGCAGTATGGCTTTCGCGGCGGTGGCGGCGGTCCGGGCGCTGACGCCGGCGGATTTGAGGACATCCTCAACACCATGTTCGGTGGCGGGGGGCGGGGCGGACGCCGCGGCGGCGCGCAGTTCGACTTTGACACCAGCACGTTTGGCGCGCCCGATCTCGATCTCAACGTCACCATGACGGTGTCGCTGGAGGAGTCGGTCAAGGGCGGCGAGAAACGCGTCCGCCTGCCCAGCGGCAGGGAACTCAACGTCAGGATTCCGGCCGGCGTCACCACCGGCCAGCAGATCCGGCTGAGAGGGCAGGGCGACACCGCGCCCGGCCACCGCCCCGGCGATCTGTTGATCTCGGTGACTGTGGCGACGCATCCCTTTTTCAAGGTCGACGGCAGCGACCTGCGCGCCGACCTGCCGATCACGCTCTACGAGGCAGTGCTGGGAGGCAAGGTGCGGGTGCCCACGCTTGGCGGCGCGGTCGAATTATCGATTCCGAAAAATACCTCGAGCGGTCGCACCTTTCGTCTCAAGGGCAAGGGCATTTCCAGGAACGGCGCGTCCGGCGATCTGCTCGTCACCACGCGCATCATCCTGCCCGACGGCAACGATGCCGAGCTCGAGGACTTGATGGAGAAGTGGCGCGACGTGCATCCCTACGATCCACGCCGCGATCAGGGATAGAGTATTCGAGCGAAAGCATCGATGCGGTTTGTGTGCTCCGTTCGCACCCGCGTTCGCCAATTTGGCATGACTGGAAAAGTATTTAGCCTTCTTGTCGTTCGCAGTCGCTGGCAAACGCATTGAGCAGCGCGTTGAAGGTTTCCGCCTGCTCCCACTGCAGAATATGGCCGGCGTCGGGGATACTCTGGACTGCCCCGCGCCACAGCGTCGGTATCGCTAGCGACTTGACGTAATCGCCGTTGATGAGTTGGTCCTCCGCGCCGTGCAAAACCGCGAGCGGCCGGGTCAGGCTGGCGATAACCTCGACCTCGTCACGGAAGCCCTGCGGCGTGATGCTCGCGCCGAGAGTCTTGCGGGCGTGGCCGTCCGTTCTCAGGACGTCGTCGATCATGAAAGCCGGCAGGTCGCCGATGCCCGGCCTGAAAGCCGCGGCGACATAGCCTTTAGCCTGTTTTTCGGCGAGATCCTGCGCAAAGGTGCAGGCCATCGCCGGGTGCATCAGGAACGCCTGCTTGACCGCGGGCGGAAACGCAAACGGCGGCGTACCGAAGATCGCAAAACCCTTGGCCTGCTGCAGGTCGGGTGCGGCCTCCAGCACGATATGTCCGCCGAGGCTCCAGCCGACGAAAATTGCGTCCGCTGCATCCAGGTGCTCGGCGACATTGCGCAGCACTCGCGCATGGCCCGGCAGGGTGTAGGTAGAGTCGGGATCGGCCGCGTTGTCGGACTCGCCATGTCCCGGCAGGTCGAATGCGATCACGCGATGCGCCCCGCCGAGATTTCCATCCAATTGTCGCGCAAAAGCCTTCGACGACGACGAATTGCCGTGAACCAGAACGATGGCGCTGCCGGTGCCGGCGGATTGCCGGTACGCGATCCGGCCCGCGTCCGTGGTGATGCTTCCGGTCGTTGTCATAAGTCCCTCTCCGCGAGATGTCGCGGCGGGACCATGACCAAAATGTATCGGCTGGGAAAGAGGCTTATGTCTTCGTTCTTGATGCCGTGGCCGCAGTCAGGCGGCGTATCGCCGCTGACGTATTTCGTCGGGCCGAAATGGTGTATATCCCGCACCCAGCTTCGCCGATGCCAGATCCTATCCTCTTGACATGCATACCATCTATTACATCCGCCACGGCAAGACCGAATGGAATGCCGATGGCCGCTTCCAGGGCTTGCAGGATATTCCGCTCAATGATCTCGGCCGCGCAGACGCGGTGAAGGCGGGCGACATTCTGTGCAAGCTGTTTGCGCGCGAGGGTCATGATCCCCTTGGATTGGGCTTCGTCACGAGTCCGCTGTCACGTGCGCGCGGCACCATGGAATTGATGCGCGGCGTGCTGAGCCTGCCGCCGCACGACTATTCGGTCGATGACCGGTTGCGCGAGGTCGGTTACGGGCACTGGGAGGGCCTGACGCTGGCACAGATGAAGGCTGCCCATCCCGATGTGTTCGCGGCTCGGGAGGCCGACAAATGGAGCGTGGCGCCGCCGGGTGGCGAAAGCTACGCCTCCGCCACATCGCGGTTGCGCGACTGGTATCGCTCGCTGAAGTCCGGCACCGTCGCCGTTGCGCATAGCGGCACGGCTCGGGCGCTGATGGTCGTACTCGGCCTTGAAACACCGCAAGCTGCCGCCAGTCTGCGGATCGAGCAGGGCGCGGTGTATGTCCTGCGCGAGGACGGATTGACGAAGCATAGCTAATGTCCCGATTCCGAAGTTCGCATACCCTAGAATCAAAGGGACACTACCAACTCTATGATTCTAGTGTGGTTTGGGTTCAGAAGTTCGCTTGGCGGACTCGCCGAGACACTCGAAGCGAACTTCTGAACCACCACATAGCTTGGAGAGCGCATCCGTTTACCTCTCCCCTTGCGGGAGTGGGTTTCCGAGCAAGGCGAGGGCGGAGGCTTCAAGGGTAGGGTTTGACGCACCGGACTCCGCACGTTACCAAACGATCAGAAATCGGTTCTGACCGATCCAATCGCGGGCCTGCTTAAGCTATGTCCCACAACACCTTCGGCCATCTGTTCCGCGTCACGACCTTTGGCGAGAGCCATGGGGTTGCGATCGGCTGCGTGGTCGACGGCTGTCCGCCGTTGCTGCCGCTCACCGTGGAGGAAATCCAGCGCGATCTCGACCGGCGACGTCCCGGCCAGTCGCGCTTCACCACGCAGCGGCAGGAGGCTGATGCGGTGAAGATCCTGTCCGGCGTGATGCCGCATCCCGATAGCGACGAGCAGGTGACGACCGGCACGCCGATCGGGCTGCTGATCGAGAATACCGACCAGCGCTCGAAGGACTACTCCGACATCAAGGACAAGTTTCGCCCCGGCCACGCCGATTTCACCTATGAGGCAAAGTACGGGCTGCGCGACTATCGCGGCGGCGGACGTTCGTCGGCGCGCGAGACGGCGATGCGGGTCGCGGCCGGAGCCATCGCGCGCAAGATCGTGCCGGGCATGAGCGTGCGCGGCGCGCTGGTGCAGATGGGACCGCACAAGATCGACCGCGAGAAATGGGACTGGGACGAGACCGCCAGGAATCCGTTCTTCTGTCCCGACAGGGACAAGGCCGCGTTTTTCGAAAGCTATCTCGACGGCATCCGCAAGAGCGGCTCCTCGATCGGAGCCGTGATCGAAGTGGTGGCCGAAGGCGTGCCCGCAGGCCTTGGCGCGCCGATCTATGCCAAGCTCGACGGCGATCTCGCCGCGGCGCTGATGAGCATCAATGCGGTGAAGGGCGTCGAGATCGGCGCGGGCTTCGATGCTGCGGCGCTTACCGGCGAGGAGAATGCCGACGAGATGAGGATGGGCAATGACGGACCCATGTTCACCTCGAACCATGCCGGCGGCATTCTGGGCGGCATCTCGACCGGCCAGCCGGTGGTGGCGCGGTTCGCGGTAAAGCCGACCTCGTCGATTCTGTCGCCGCGCAAGACCGTCGATCGCAATGGCACCGAAACCGATATCTTGACCAAAGGCCGCCACGATCCCTGCGTCGGCATCCGCGCAGTTCCGGTGGGCGAGGCCATGGTCGCCTGCGTGCTGGCCGACCATTTCCTGCGTCATCGCGGCCAGGTTGGCGTGCGCTGAGAATCCTCCAAGCCGCTAGTCTTCCGGCTCGGTAGTGAACAACAACGGAAAGCCCGCGGTGCGACCGGCGTCGGTGGCGCGGGTGGCCTTGGTTTCCGCGATATCTTTCGCGAACACACCGACGACGCAGGAACCGAGCCGGTGCGCGGTGATCATCACCTTGTGCGCCTGATCCTCGGTCATGCCGAATTCGGCCTTCAGCACGGCGACGACGAATTCTTTCGGCGTGAAGTCGTCGTTGAGAAGAATGACTTTGTACAGACGCGGACGCTCGACCTTGATTTCGGTCCGGGGCTTGAGGGTGGTATCGCTCATTGCGGCTGCACCTTGGACTTGTAGCTTTTTCGCGCGAAGCCGATGCCGGCCTGCGCGAGGGAAGACGGCAGAATATAGCGCTGGCGGCAACCGCAAAAGGGGCGGCGGGTGGTGCCGTCCCTTTCGGCTCAGGCAGCGCGGACCGTATCCAGGAACTTTTCGACTTCCGTCTTCAGCCGCGTGCTTTCGGTGGACAACATCTGCGCCGATGACAGGACCTGACTCGAGGCCGAGCCGGTTTCGCCGGCGCCGCGGCTGACTTCGGTGATGCTGGAGGCGACCTCGCCGCTGCGCTGGGCCGCTTGCTGGACGTTGCGGGCGATCTCCTGCGTCGCCGCGCCCTGTTCTTCGACCGCGGCCGCGATGGCCGAAGAAATTTCGGAAATCGTCTTGATGGTGGTGCCGATCTCCCGGACCGCTGACACCGACTCGCGTGTGGCGGCCTGCATGTCTGCGATCTGGGTGCTGATCTCGTCGGTCGCTTTCGCGGTCTGCGCCGCGAGCGTCTTGACTTCCGAGGCCACCACCGCGAAGCCGCGGCCGGCATCGCCAGCCCTTGCCGCCTCGATGGTGGCGTTGAGCGCCAGCAGGTTGGTTTGTTCGGCGACCGCCGTGATCAATTTGACGACGTCGCCGATCCGGCTTGCGGCCTGGGCGAGGTCCGCAATGTTGGCGTCGGTCTGCTCGGCCTGCCTGACGGCATCGCCGGCGACACGGCTCGCCTCGTTGACCTGCCGGCCGATTTCATTCACCGACGAGGTGATCTCTTCAGTCGCGCTGGCAACGGACTGTACGTTGGAAGATACTTCCTGCGAGGCGGCAGCCGCGTCGCCGGACGTCCGGCCGGTGATTTCGGCCGTCGCCGTCAGGGTGTTGGCCGCGGCCTCCAGTTCGGTCGAGGACGATGAAAGAGAGCCCACCAGTTCGCCGATCATCGATTCGAATTCGCGGGTAATGCTCTCGACCCGTTGGGCGCGCTGGAGTTTGGCTTGTGCATCGTGCGCCGCGGCTTCGTCGGCTGCCTTCTTGGCGATCAGTGCGTCCTTGAAGATCTGAAGCGCGTCGGCCATCGTGCCGACTTCGTTTTTTTCACCCTGGTGCGGAACGACGGCGGACAGATCTCCGGCGCCGAGCGAGCGCATCGGCGCGACAATCGAAGCGATCGCGCGCGAAACATCGCGCACCAGATAGACTGCAACGCCGATGCCGAAGATCAACGCCAGCGAGACGATGGTGATCACGATGGCGAAGGCCGACTTGTAGCTTCGACTGGCCGCGTTGCCTGTGGCATCCGCTTCCCTGTGGTTCATGGCGATGTCCTCGCGCAGGGTCTCGTCGGCCTTCAGTCCCGCCGGGTCGACCTTGCGGTCATACATATCGAGGCTAACCCGCAGATCGCCCTTTCGCGAGAGCGCCAGCAGGTCGCGAACGTCCGCGACATAGGATGCCCATTGCGCGGAAAATGCCTTGTAGATTCGCTGCTCCTCGGGCAAGGCGATCATCGGCTCATAGGCTTTGCGGGTCTTCTCGATCGCCTCTCCGGCGGAAACCAGGGTTTTCTCGGCGGCGTCCTTTCCCGCGGCGTCGGAAGCGAGCAGGTGGGAGCGGACTGCTGCCCCGTAGGCAATGGTGCCGGCGCGCAACTCGCCGAGCTCGCGCACGCTGGGAAGCCAGTTGGTCCGCAGATCGACGGCCCGATCGTGGATGGCTTCCATTTCGATCATGGACAGCACGCCCATTCCCGCCATGGCCAGCAGGAGAAACGAGATCGTGGAGATGATTTTGGCGCGAATTGAGAGACGGGAAAGCATCGTTCTGACCCTTTCGGCAGTCCGCATTGGCTGACGGAAAACTGAGGGCGACCGGCTTGGCGGGAGCGCAAAAACGAAAAGAGGGGCGTTCCGACTCAAAGGCCGCCTGCCCGGCTGCGCTGCAGCGGGGTTTGATTTCAGGGATCATGAACCTGTTGAATGAAATGTTCGTAAACACGAGTATACCGCGCTTGCCTAAATCCTGCGTTGCACACGCAGAAGGTGCGCGCGAAACGTATACCCGTGGCGCGGGGCCGGGTTGGGGATCGCTGCAAAGCCCCCGCGTAGTTCATCGACCGCGCTGAAATCTCGCCACCAATTCCACATGCGGGGAGTGCCTAAACTGGTCGAGGGGCGTTACGGCTTCGAGCCGGTAGCCACCGTCGATCAGGAGGCGCGCATCGCGGGCGAAGGTTGCGACGTTGCAGGACACTGCGACAATGACGGGAATTTTGCTGGTGGCGAGTTGCTTGCTCTGAGCCTCCGCGCCCTGCCGCGGTGGGTCGAACACCACGGCATCGAACTCGCGTAGCTCCTGCGGCACCAGCGGCCGGCGGAACAGGTCGCGGGCTTCGGCATTGAGCGGCTTCAATCCGTGTGCGGCGGCGGCTGCCTTGTGCAGGGCTTCGATCGCGCCGGGATCGCTGTCGAGCGCCGCGACGCGTGCCCCCGTTGCGAGCCGCAACGCGAACGGGCCGACGCCGCAGAACAGATCGGCGATGTGTTTCGCTTTCTTGCAATGACCGGCCACCAGCGCCGCCAGCGTTTCCTCGCCTGCGACGGTCGCCTGCAGGAACGAGCCCGGCGGAAGCGTGAGGCGGGTCGTGCCGATCCGGATCATCGGCGGGACGCGCATCAGCACCAGTTCGCCGTGACGGGTCAGCCGCGCCAGCCGGTGCGCCTCGGCGACGCGCGACAGTGTCGCGATCAACGCGGCCGGCAGAGGTCCGGAGCCACGGACGTCGACATCGAGACCGTTGTCCGTGGCCGTCACCTGGATGTCGAGCGGCTTGTTCGCTGGTTTCAGCACGGAGGCCAACTCGCGCGCCGCATCGAACGCGCCGTGCAGGGCAGGGTCGAGGATCGGGCAGGCGTCGATCGGCACGATCGCGTGGCTGTTCGATGCGGCGAAGCCTACGCGCAGCTTGCCGTCGCCGTCGCGCCGGGCATGAAGGGTGATTCGCCGCCGTCCCGCGCCGTGGGCGTCGACCAGTTCGTCGACCGTACAATCGATGCGAGCCTGCGTCAGCGTGTCGATGACGATCTGCCGTTTCCAGGCGCGGTAAGCGGCCTGCTGCCAGTGCTGGATGGCGCAACCGCCGCAGGCGCCGAAATGTGGACAGAAGGGTGCAATCCGCTCCGCACTCTTTCTCTCGATGCGAAGCAGTCGCGCGCGGTCGGGATGGCTGGCTGCCGGCTCGACCTCAACGGTTTCACCGCCGAGCGCATAAGGGACGAAGACGCTCCCCGCATCCGTCACCGCAACGCCGTCTCCGCGATGGCCGACGTGATCGATGATCAGGCGTTCGGTCATGCGATGTGGCTATCCCGGGATGACGTTTGAAAATCAGCCACGGCGCGCTCCGAGAAAGAATTCGGCGTTGCCGTCGCCGCCGGCGATCGGGGAGGGGAAGACGTCGATATCGGTGCATCCGAGTGTTGCCGCAAAGGCTGCGATGTCGTCGCACACCGCCTGATGCACCGCCGCATCGCGGACGATGCCCTTCTTGATCGCGGCGCGTGGCGCCTCGAACTGCGGCTTGATCAGCGCGAGAAGATGCATCGGCGCGGCTGCCAGCGACAACGCGACCGGAAGAATGGCCTTCAACGAAATGAAGCTCGCATCCATCACCACCACATCCGGCCGCTGAGGCAGCCGCCTGCCTTCGAAGGAGCGGATGTCGGTGGACTCCATCGACACTACGCGCGGATGGCCGCGCAGGCTCGGATGCAGTTGATCGCGGCCGACATCGATGGCGAACACCAGGCTAGCGCCGTTCGCCAGCAGGACTTCGGTGAAGCCGCCGGTCGAAGCGCCGACATCGAGGCAGACATGATTCTCGATCTCGATCGGATAGCGTTCCAGCGCGCCGGCGAGCTTGACGCCGCCGCGCGACACATAGGGGTGCGCGGATTGTGCCTCGAGCGTGGCGCTCACCAGGATGGTCTCGGAGACTTTGGTCACCGCCTTGCCGTTGGCCGCGACGAGCCCGGCCTCGATCGCGGCCTGCGCACGCGCCCGGCTCTCGAACAGGCCGCGCTCGACCAGCAGGACGTCGGCGCGCTTGCGAGGAGGGGACATCGTGCTGTCGCGCTTCGCCATTGTCAGCCCATAGCCACAACCGGCCCGAAGCTGGCCAAAGGCGACGCGGCGAGAGTCCCGATCGGATCAGGCCAGCTTGACGGTTTCGGTGTTGACGTCCTTGCCGAGCGCCTCGAATACCTTGGCGACGATCCCCTTGGCATCGAGCCCCGCGACGGCGTACATCGCCGCCGGCGTGTCGTGGTCGAGAAACTCGTCCGGAAGGATCATCGCGCGCATCCGCAGCCCGCCATCGAGCATGCCGTTGTCCGACAGCGTCTGCATGACGTGCGAGCCGAAGCCGCCGATCGAGCCTTCCTCGACGGTGATCAGCACGTCGTGGTCGCGCGCGAGCTTCATCACCAGATCGACGTCGAGCGGCTTCATGAAGCGCGCGTCGGCGATGGTCGTGGAGAGGCCGTGCGCGGCAAGCTCGTCTGCCGCCTTCTCGCACTCGGCGAGGCGGGTGCCGAACGACAAAAGCGCGACCTTGTTGCCCTGGCGAATGACGCGGCCCTTGCCGATCGGAAGCGGGACGCCGACCTCGGGCATCTCGACACCGCGGCCTTCGCCGCGCGGATAGCGCACCGCGCTCGGGCGATCGTTGATCGCGACCTGCGTCGCGACCATGTGCACCAGCTCGGCTTCGTCGGCGGCGGCCATGATGACGAAGTTCGGCAGGCAGCCGAGATAGGCGTTGTCGAACGACCCGGCATGCGTCGCGCCGTCGGCGCCGACGAGGCCGGCGCGGTCGATGGCAAAACGCACCGGCAGCGACTGGATCGCTACGTCGTGAACGACCTGATCGTAGCCGCGTTGCAGGAAGGTCGAATAGATCGCGCAGAACGGCTTGTAGCCCTCGGTGGCGAGGCCGGCGGCGAAGGTCACCGCGTGCTGCTCGGCGATGCCGACATCGAAGGTGCGCTTCGGGAACGCCTTGTTGAAGATGTCGACGCCAGTGCCCGAGGGCATCGCCGCGGTGATGGCGACGATCTTGTCGTCCTTTTCGGCTTCCTTGACGAGGCTCGCGCCAAACACGTTCTGATAGGCGGGCGCGTTCGGCTTGGATTTGGACTGCGCGCCGGTGGAAATGTCGAACTTGACCACCGCGTGATATTTGTCGGCTGCGGCCTCGGCAGGCGGGTAGCCTTTGCCCTTTTGCGTGACGACGTGAACCAGGATCGGGCCGTTCTCCATGTCGCGGACGTTCTTCAGCACCGGCAGCAGATGGTCGAGGTTGTGGCCGTCGATCGGACCGACGTAGTAGAAGCCGAGCTCTTCGAACAGCGTGCCGCTGTTGACCATGAAGCCGCGCGAATATTCTTCGACGCGCTCCGCGCGGTCGGCGATCATCTTGGGCAGGTGCTTGCCGAGCTGTTTGGCGGCTTCGCGCAGCGAGCGGTAGGTCTTGCCCGAGTAGAGCCGCGACAGATAGGCCGACATCGCGCCGACCGGCGGCGCGATCGACATGTCGTTGTCATTGAGAATGACGATCAGCCGCGAATTCATCGCGCCGGCGTTATTCATCGCCTCATAGGCCATGCCCGCGGACATCGCGCCGTCGCCGATCACGGCGATGACGTTGTTCTTGCCGCCGGAGAGGTCGCGCGCCACCGCCATGCCGAGGCTGGCCGAGATCGATGTCGAGGAGTGCGCGGCGCCGAACGGATCGTAGTCGCTCTCCGTGCGCTTGGTGAATCCGGACAGTCCGCCGCCTGTGCGCAGCGTGCGGATGCGGTCGCGGCGGCCGGTCAGGATCTTGTGCGGATAGGCCTGATGACCGACGTCCCAGATCAGGCGGTCGCGCGGAGTATCGAAGATGTAGTGGATTGCGGTGGTCAGTTCGACGACGCCGAGGCCGGCACCGAAATGTCCTCCCGTCACCGACACCGCGTCGATGGTCTCCTGGCGCAACTCGTCCGCAACCTGCCGGACCTGCTCGACTTTAAGCTTGCGCAAATCGGCGGGGGTACGGATGGTGTCGAGAAGCGGGGTCTTACTGAAATCGGTCACTGCGACATTCCAATTTTATGTCCGGAAGCCTTGAATGGAGATTAGGACGTCGGCGCCGTCGCGCAACAGACGTCCCTAGGGCCGCGAAACTTCCCGCGCTGACGTGCTTGAAGCCTGGCTGATGCCCCATCCAAGAACTGTGATAGACGTCACTATGTATCGTGTCACGCGTTCCAATCATTTTTGCAAGCTGCTCGAGGCGCTTACCCCGCTTCAGCGCCGTTGCGGAGCAGGTTCGGCAGCGCGCAGTTCGAGAAGCAATACACCAAACCTGCGGCCAAAGCCAACGGGCAGCCCCCTGAGTAGTAGAGCGGGCTTGGCCGAAGGTTCAAGGGTCGCAAGCCAGTCCGCCGGAAGTGGAAAGCTAACGCTTCCAAGGGGCTGAAGTTGCATCGCCAAAGGAACCGCCACAGACGACAATCAAGGACAATTAGTTCAAAGACACTTAATTTGATGATGGTTCCAGCTTGGCGGACCGGGACGTGCTCCGAATGATCGGGGAAAGAAGCCCTACTGCACGTCCAGCGGTTCCGTGCCGCTGGCCTGACCGGAAGCGTCCGTTGTGATTTTCTCCACCCGCGCTTCGGCCTGGCGCAGCAATTCCTCGCAGCGCCGCTTCAGCGCTTCGCCGCGTTCATAGATTGCGACCGACTCCTCGAGCGGGACCTTGCCATCCTCCAGACGTTTGACGATGGATTCGAGCTCCGCGATGGCATGCTCGAAGGACAGTGTCCTCACGTCGGCAAGGGTATTGGCAGGGGTATTTTCGGCCATCTGGTTTTTTCCGGAATCGATTACTTGCAAATTATGGGAGCGTCTGGGTCAGAGCGCGGCAGAATGTCACGTGCCCATCAATGCGGCGACATGTGCAGCCACCGATTCCTGCAACCCTTGCAGATCATAGCCGCCCTCGAGAACCGAGACAATTCGGCCGTCCGCGGTCGCATCGGCGACATCCATCAATTTGCGCGTCACCCATCCGAAATCGCTCGCCTCCAGATTGAGACTTGCCAGCGGATCGCGTTTGTGGGCGTCGAAGCCTGCGGAAATGACGAGGAGTTCAGGCGCGAATTTTTCAAGCCGGGGCAGGATCAGGTTCTCGAACGCGGAACGGAATTTGGCGCCGCCTTCACCCGCTGCCAGCGGCGCATTGACGATGGTGTCGTGATCGCCGCGTTCGCTGGTCGCGCCGCTGTAGGGAAACAGCGGCATCTGATGGGTCGAGCAATACATCACCGTTCGATCAGCCCAGAAGATGTCCTGCGTACCGTTGCCGTGGTGGACATCGAAGTCGACAACAGCCACGCGGTCGATGCCGTGCTTGCGCTGGGCATGACGCGCCGCGATCGCAGCCTGGTCGAAAAAGCAGAAGCCCATGGCCCGGCCGGCCTCGGCATGATGTCCGGGCGGGCGCGTGGCGACGAATGCATTGCTGGCGCGGCCGGCGATCACCCCTTCGGTCGCCGCGATCGCGCCGCCGACGCCGCGCATGACAGCTTCCCATGTCCCCGGCGACATCGAGGTGTCGCCGTCGAGATAGACAAGACCATCCGATGGCGACCTATGCCGGAGCTCGGCGATATAATGCTCGCTGTGACAGAGCGCGACCGAATCCAGCGATCCTTCCGGCGCCTCGCCGCGCGCCAGATCCTTGAAACGATCTTCGGTCAGCACCTTGTCGATGACGCGAATCCGATCCGGACGCTCCGGATGGCCGGGCGGCGTCAGATGATCGAGACTGGCGGGATGGGTGAGAACGAGCGTTGTCATGCCATATCCTGACCGCCGCACGGGTATCGTCGGGCGGTCCCGCGGGCTCGACCGTCAATCCTTTTTGCGCGCGAAAAACGCCTGAAACGCGGCGATCGCTTCCTCCGAGCGCAGCCGCTCGGCGAACAGGTGAGCTTCCTGATCGATCCTGCGCGTCAACTCTTCCGGTGGCAGTTTCAGAAGCTTACGCGAAATGGCAACGGCTTCCGCGGGCAGCACGCAGATCTCGCGGACGACTTTTTTGGCTTCCGCTTCGGCGTTGCCCGGCGCGACGACGGTAGTGACGAAACCCGCCTCGCGGGCCTCCTCCGCGCCGAGCGCGCGGCCCATTACCAGCATGGCGAAGGCGCGCTGATAGCCCATGGTTTGCGGCGCTAGCAGGCTGGACCCGCCTTCCGGCACCAGACCGAGATGGATGAAGGGCGTCGAGAACGTCGCCGTGCTGCCGGCGATGACGTGGTCGCAATGGAACAGCATGGTAGCGCCGATGCCGATGGCAAGGCCTTCCACCGCCGCGATGAGCGGCTTTGTGTTATGCGCCAGCGCGTGAAGAAATGTCACGGCCTCGGAAGCGCGAGGCTCGCCGCTGCTGCCCGACGTGCCGTCCTTCAGGAAGTCGTCGAGGTCGTTGCCCGCCGTGAATACGCCCGAGTCGCCGGTGATGAGGATGCAGCGGATCGCCGGGTCGTCTTGTGCGGCGTCGATCGCCTCGCTCATCGTGCGATACATGTCGCGGGTGATCGCGTTCTTCTTCTCCGGACGGCGCATGGCGATGATCCGGACGGCGTTGTCGTCGGTGACTGTGACATGTCCGGTCATGATGTGTTTCGTTGTCCCGTGTCGCGCGATCCATGGCGTTTTCGAGCGAAGTGGATACCGGTTCGCGTGAAAAAAACGCGCCAAATCAAAATCAGAGTCTCGCTTCGAACTCTATCAGAAGCGGAATGACTCTAGGAGAGCAGAACCGAATCGGCGCCGTTCACGGCATCGGCGCCATCGATCACCGTGCGCTCCAGCGCCGGAGCCTGTACCGCGATGGTCTCGGCAAAGAAGCGCGCCAGCGTGACGTAGCGGCTGGCATCGCCGAATTCGTCGCCGGCGTCATGCGCCGCGAGGGCTTCTTCGGCGAGCTTGCAACCGCCGAGCGTCGATCCGAACAGCCGCAGATAGGGTGTCGCGCCGGCGAGCGCATCATTCGGCGACGACGCCAGCTGCTGCAGCAGCCACTTGCTGGCGCGTTCGAGAGACCCGACCGCTTCACGCAGTCTCAGGCCGGTGGTGCCGAACGCGGGATCGTTCGAAGCCTCCACGCGCTGGACGGTCTGCGACAGTTCGTCGAGCAGCGCGAACACCGCCGCGCCGCGATCTGCGCCGAGCTTTCGCGTCACCAGATCGATCGACTGGATACCGTTGGTGCCTTCGTAGATCGAAGTGATGCGGGCGTCCCGATAATGCTGCGCCGCGCCGGTCTCCTCGATGAAGCCCATGCCGCCGTGAACCTGAATGCCGAGGGAGGCGACCTCGTTGCCGATGTCGGTCGAGAACGCCTTTGCCACCGGCGTCAGCAGCGCGCCGCGGGCGGCAGCGGCCGCGCGCACGTCAGGGTCGCGCGCACGCGCCGCAACATCCAGTGCGACGGCGGTGGCGTAGCAGATGGTGCGGGCGGCGGCGGTGAGCGCGCGCATCTGCATCAGCATCCGCTTGACGTCGGGGTGTACAATGATGGCGTCCATGCCGTTGCCGGATTTGCCCACGGCGCGGCCCTGCTTGCGCTCCCGCGCGTAAGCTAGCGCACGTTGATAGGCGCGCTCGGCGATGCCGACGCCTTCGAGCCCGACGCCGAGCCTGGCCTGGTTCATCATCGTGAACATGCATTGCATGCCGCGATTTTCCTCGCCGACAAGGAAGGCGACGGCGCCGCCGTCATCGCCCATGGTCATGGTGCAGGTCGGCGAGGCATGAATCCCGAGCTTGTGCTCGATGCCGCTGGCGTGGATGTCATTGCGCGCCCCGAGCGAACTGTCAGCGTTGACCAGAAATTTCGGG
This sequence comes from Nitrobacter sp., assembly GCF_051535215.1. Classification (NCBI taxonomy): domain Bacteria; kingdom Pseudomonadati; phylum Pseudomonadota; class Alphaproteobacteria; order Hyphomicrobiales; family Nitrobacteraceae; genus Nitrobacter; species Nitrobacter sp. The sequence continues at coordinate 23,752 of NZ_JBPPLY010000015.1, forward strand.
ACCAAGAAAAGGGAGATTCCCTTGGTGCCATCAGGCGCATCGGGCAGGCGCGCGAGCACGAAATGCACGATGTTTCCGGTCATGTCGTGGTCGCCATAGGTGATGAAGATCTTGGTGCCGAAGATGCGATAGCTGCCGTCGGCGGCCCGTTCGGCGCGGCTGCGCAGGCTGCCGACGTCCGAGCCCGCCTGCGGCTCGGTCAGTTGCATCGTGCCGGTCCATTCGCCGGATACCAGTTTTGCGAGATAGATGTTTTTCAGGTCATCGCTGCCGTGAGCGGCAAGCGCTTCGATCGCGCTGAGCGTCAGCAGCGGACACAGACCGAACGCGACATTCGCCGCACTCCAGATTTCGGTGCAGGCGGCGTTGATCGCGAGCGGCAGCCCCTGTCCGCCAAAATTCTCCGGCCCGGAGACGGAGTTCCAGCCCGCCGCCGTCCAGCGCCGGTAAGTATCAGGCCAGCCGGGTGCGGTTGTCACGCGGCCGTCTTCCAGCTTGGCGCCGTGCTGGTCGCCGCTGCGGTCGAGCGGAGCCAGCACTTCGCTTGCGAACCGGCCGGCTTCCTCAAGCACCGCCGAGGTGATTTCGGGATCGTAGTCGCCGTAATGGCCGGCTTCGACCGCGGCCTTCATCCCCGCGCCGTGGTTGAGAGCAAGCAGCATGTCGCTGATCGGTGCGCGATAGGTCATGGCGTGCCTCGCGAGCGATGGCCGGACAGGACGGCGCCCTGCCGGTCGCTATAACCGTATTCCCACGAAACCGGACGGCTCTCAACTCTTTCAAGTATAGTGGCGATGCGGCCATACAGGGCCGTTGGCTGCCGGTGATTCCAGGAGCGCAGGAGAAGGCTCAGATTTCGAGCAGGCCAACCGCTGTCCGATCGTCCAGCGGTTGAAAAAACAGGGTTCTCTCTATAGACCGTCGGAGCCCGAGGAAATCCGCGAGGTCACTTTTCGCGCGTTCCGGGCCGTTGGGGCGTAGCCAAGCGGTAAGGCAGGGGATTTTGATTCCCCCATTCGGAGGTTCGATCCCTCCCGCCCCAGCCATCCAGTCCGGTAATTTGGGGGATATCTTAAAGACCAACGAAAAGACCCGCCAAAAGAAGGGCTTTTGCGACAGAACGGCTCTCCCGAGAGACAACCCCGGTGGCTTCTTGAAGATTGTCTGCCGAAAATCTCCGGGCCTTCGCTGATATTCCCGTTTTTGGCGAGGCTCAGACCGGAGAATAGTTCAACCCCGACTGGTTGGGTCGAGACGCAGTCGCGTCCGGCGGCCGAGATCGAGCCGAAGGTTGCGATGGCCTCGAATTTGTTTCTTGCCGCCAACGCGGCTACCGGGGGCCAGAATGCCCGCAGGTTCCGGTGAAATCTGGTGTCCGTTCATATCCATTTTGTTCAGTAGATTTGGCTTGATGCCGCGCAGTTCAATGAGAGCGAAGATCACTGCCCGACACGTCAAGCGCTATGTCGAAGACCGCTATTGGTGAGCTACCGCGATTCTTCCAAACGAGATCGCCGTCAGGATCAAACAGAATGTCCTGATGATCGCAGGCCACAAACCGCACGCCAGGAAATTCTCGAGAGCAACCTTGCCAAGCTGCCGGAGAGGCTCGGCATCCTATGATGCGGAACGCGTCAAGGCGACGAACGGCTTTCATCGGAGTGTCGTCGGCAATAGCTTCTGCGATGCAAAGATGTGCGGGCTCCGTGCGCCCCCTTCATGGTCGGAGGCGCTGAAATGCCAAAAGTCTCCGGCTGTCTGAACTGCCCCGGGTTTGCAGAGAGGATGGAGCCATGGCAAGCAAGACGACGAACAAGTTTTCATCGGTGGTTCGGCCCCTGTGTTGCCTGGCCCTGCCTTGTCGGGACATTTCGGCAGAAGACCGCATCGTTTCGCCGCTAAATAAATCAGCCTTTTGTTTCTTGTTCGCGCTCGCGCAGATAGTCGTCGGTGGTGCGCGGCGCCGGGCGCTCGGACACGTCGGCAAAGGGACTGAAACCGTCCTCGCTCATTGTGATGACACGACAGTCGGCGCACATTCGGATGGCATCGACGCGCTTGTCGGCGTTGGGATACATCCAGTGCCGGCCTTCCAGCTTGGCTGCGATCCGGTCGATGGTGCTTTTGACACCGAATGGCTTGTGGCAGCGGATACAGAGCGCCGGCTCTTCCTCTTTGAGCGTGCGTGCGGGCGCCGTGGCTGCCCGGAAGTCGATTTGCGGTACCAGTCTGATGACCTTTTCCGGGCACGTTGCCTGGCACAGGCCGCATTGCACGCAGGCATCCTCCGCAAACCGAAGCACCGGCCGTTCCGGGTCATCGCGCAACGCGCCGGTGGGGCAGGCCGAAACGCAGGACAGACAGAGCGTGCATCCTTCGGCATTGACTTCGAGAGTGCCGAATGGTGCGCCATCGGGCAGCGCGATCACATCGACCGGCGCCGGCGCCCCCCTGTGCAATTCATGCAACGCGAAGCGCAGGACGTCTCGCGTTCTGCCGACCGTCCTGAAGCCTGCCGGATGTTGAACAGCCGCGCCTGGCGTCATGTCGTACAATGCCGCGCCTAACTCCTCTGGGTCGTCGGTTTCGATCGTGGAAACACGCGGACCCTGAATCCCGAGCCCTGTGAGGATCGTCTCGGCGAGCGCTGTCGTCTTGCCAAGTCCAACCGGTGCGTGGCGTGGTTTTGCGCGCAACAAAAGCCGCACGCCGGCGGCGCCATAGGCGAAAGCCGCCACGATCGCTTCGAGCCCGACCTGCGTCACCTCATTGACGCCGAGCGGCAGCACGTTGGCGGGAAGTCCTGCACCGTGACGCGCGAGCGCCTCGATCAGTGGGGTGCCATGTTCGCCATCGTGCAGCAACACGATGGCGTCCGTGCCGCCGGCTCCGTGGTAGGCCGTCAGCATCGCACGCAATTTGTGAAGCAGCATGTCCGCCGGAGGCAACGTGTAGGATGCTGCCCCGGTTGGACATGCTGCGGCGCATTGGCCGCACCCGGCGCAAACTTCCGCGTTGATGACGACATGATCGCCGTTGGACGTGATCGCGCTGGTTGGACAGAGATCAAGGCATCGTCGGCATCCGACGATATTCGAACGCGAATGGGCGCAGAGCGCTGCGTTGAAGTTGATGTAGCGCGGCTTGTCGAAGCTGCCGACGAGATCGCGGGCCTTGAGCACGGCGCGCAGGACCGCTGTCGGATCGCCAGGGTCGGCCCGCACGTAGCCGTCGCGCAGATCGTGCGCCGGAAACAATGGAGCGCCGCCGGTGAGATCAAGGATGAGATCGCAGCGCGAGACCGCCCCATTGCGTGGTGGTTCGAATATCAGCTTGTCGCGGGAAGACGGCCGGGGTAGCGCGTAATCGTCGACCGTGAGTTCGAAGGCACCGAGATGGCCCGTCGCTGCGCGGATGGTTCCTTTGGCGATGGGAAACGTGGTGACACCGGGCGGCTCGAGCGGTTCCGGCCGGCTGAGGAGGACAGTCACGTCGAGTTGATCGGCCAGCAGGTTGCCGGCCTCGATCGCGCGTTCGTTCCGGCCGTAGATCAGAATAACGCCTTCGCTCGACAGGCTGACCAGCGGAAAATCCGGCGCAGGCTCAGCCGCGAGCGCGAGCAGCGCGGCCATTTTCGGACCCGCCTTCGCTCCCTGCGCGGACCAGCCCGCGGTTTCGCGTATGTTGACATAACTGATTGGAGCATCGCGCTCGCCGGCCAATTCCGAGAATAGCGCCGCTTCCTGGGTACAGCCGACGCTCAGCGGGGCGCCGTCTTGTAGCGCGCTCCGGAATCGCTCCACCTCCGTCCGGCACATATGACGAAAGGTGGAAATCTCGGCGTTGGGGCACGCTCGTCGGACCGCGGCCGAATCCAGGCTCATCGTGTCCTCGCACGAACATATCAGGATTTTCCGGGGTCGATCCGCCATTGCCGCTACCTGCGTCCGTCACCTGTCATAGGACTCGTATCGGGAAGCGGAAGCCTATAGCTATATCAGAACGAATAAAATAGTCGCCGGAGGTCGTATTGCCGACCATGCGCGTCCGCGCACCCTTCGAGCAGGTTCTTGATCTGCCGCCGCCGTTTACGCTGGTGACGCTGCGCGAGCGCTTGGATGCATTCAACCATGCAGTCGATATTGCGTCGCAATGCGGCGCCGGCACTCTGGTCTATGTCGGACGCTTCGATCTCGCGGAATTCGCGGTGGTTCTGGAGCCGGATGAACCGCTGCGCTCGGCGCGCCGCGCCGTTTACGCCGGCATGATCGCACTGAGCGCCGCCCTCTTGGCCCACGCGCCGTCGGGGAAATTGGTGACGGTCGACTGGCCGGACGCCATTCGCATCGATGGGGGTCTGGTTGGTGGCGGGCGTCTGGGATGGCCAGAGATCACGAGGGAGGATGAACGGCCGCAATGGCTGGTATTCGGCGCTATGATCCGCACGGTGTTGATGTCGGGAGAAGAGCCCGGCGTGCATCCCCTCGCGTCAGCGCTTGAGCAGGAGGGTTTCGGAGATGTCAGCGCGGCAAAGTTGACCGAGGCTTTCGCGCGTCACCTGATGACGGCATGTGATGTCTGGCAATCGGACGGATTTGACGATCTCGCGCAGCAATTCGTGGAACGGTTTCCGCGCGCGCCCGGCGTTGTCCACGAAATCGCCGAGAATGGCGATTTGCTTGTGCGTCGGATGGGCGACACCGGCCTTGTGCGCTGTGAATTACTGCCCGCATTGAATGCACCATCGTGGCTTGATCCGGACACGGGAGGGCCGCGCTTGTGAAGTTGCTTCGGACAATCGCACTCGATCCGTCGGATACGTTCGTGTTCGACGCAGCCGCCGAACCGGGCGAATGGGCGGTGCCGGGCACCTTCCGGTTCTGGAGTGATGACCCGGCGGCGCTGCGGGGCAAGGCGCGCTCCGCGTTTCGCAGCGGATTTCTCGGCCTGCAGTCCTGGGGTTGGTCAACACTCGTTCAGGTCGTGGACGTGAAAGACGACGATCGCGATACGGTCGTGGACCTGCTTGCGCGACGTCTGGTCGAGCGGCTCGGCGCACCTGATCTTATCGCCGCGCGCCGGGCGGCCGAGGAAGAAGTCAATTTTGCCGAATCGCTTTGCAGCGAGCCGGTTGGCATGCTCATCGCGGTCCATCGCATGGTGGAGAGTGGCGAGATCCGCGAAACGTTCCGTACACTGCGGTCGCGCTGTGGATCGCAACCCCATCGCGCGTTCTCGTTTCTGGAAGTCGACGACGAACGATCGGCGGAGGAGATCGATCTGGCCGGCGTCTTTCTCGGGCGTGAAAGCAAATGATGGATTTCTGGATATCCTGCGGCCATCATCTGCTCGACCGCGCACCGGGCGGCGGGCTGGCCGTGACCGACGAATTTCTCAAGGCTTATTTCATCCGGCCCGAATTGACGCCGCCGCCGGATGCTTGCGCGCTCGAGCGAAAATTGCATGGGGCGCTGCTGGCTGAACCGCGACGGCCCGTTGACGCGGCCGACATTTCCGCAATCGCCGATCCCGATGCGCGAGAAAACTGGCAGCTCGTGCTGGCGTTTCGCGACCTGTTGTTGCGCCACCAGACGCTGGAGGCCGCATATCTCGCCTTGATGCGCGGAGGGGCGGTGACCTTGCCGCCGCTGTTCGTCAATCAACTCACACACGTCATCCTGCGTAACGCGCTCGATTGTTGCGACGATCCATTCGTTTTGCGTGCCGGCGAACTGTTTTTCCGGCCGCAGCGCATCATGCCCAATCAACAGTCAATGATAGCAACCGACGAGGAATGGATCGCGAGCGCGCATGCGGAGTCTGTTGCGCCGCTGCTGTCGCTGCTGGACATGGCCGCTGAAGCCAAGATCGAGATCATGGACGACGCGAATGCCGCCAGCTACTGGCGTCGCAGCGATATGTTCGATCTGGGGCTGGATCTCTCGGCCGGAGGACGCGGTCGCGCAGCCCTCGCCGAAGCAATGACCCGCTGGATCAGGCATCTGCTCGCTGTCGATGTGACGATCGAGCCGCTCGCAGAACTGCGCGACGCACGTTTTACCTGGTACGTCGGACTTGATGCCGAGGCGACCAAAATCGGCGACCGGCTCTGGAATGACGGATTCCTCGACGACGGCATGTCTGGCCGCGTGGTGGCGCTTTTCCAGCTTGTATTTTCAGACCCTACGGCCATTGTCGATGGGCGTATGAATGAGCCAGTTTATCTGATTTTGGCGGCATCGCCCGATCGGATCCTGCGCATGAAACCGCAGAATCTGATCACCGGCTTGCCCGTCAGGCATCTGGAGGCCGCGAGTTGAGTCCCGCCGCGTCACCGCTCGTGCGCATTCCTGTCGGCGTGGTGATCGAACGCCGCGCGGCGGCATCCGCCTGGGCCGATTTTATCTGGCGCGCGGTCGGCGTGCTGCCCGACGCGCCGGACATCGAGCCATGGACGCGGCTGCGCGCCGATGCGGACAGCACGCTCTATTATGCCGGAAGCGCCGCGATCGACCTTTACCGCTCGGAGACCGGGCGTTATCGCGAAAACCTGGCTTCCGGTTCGGCCAGTATCTGGGTGATCCTGAGTCCGTCCGAAGGTCCGTGGCCGTATGCGGTCACCGCGGTCACGGCCGACTCCGCCGAGGGCGAGAGCTTCACCGACGCGTCGACCAATCTTGTCGAACCGGTGCCGATGCCGGATGTCATCCGCAGCGCCATTGAACGGTTTATCGCCGAACACCACGTCGAGAGGGAAGAGTTCGTCAAGCGCAAGCGCGGTCGCGCGAATCTCGAAGCGTTGGCGCGACGCGGGCGCGGAGGCCGGGACGAATGACGGACGAGGACTTCCTGAGCCGCTGGTCGCGCCGCAAACGCATGGCGAATGCGCCCGTCCGCGCCGAAGCGCCTGCTTCCAGGTTGGAGGAGGCGACTGACGAGAATGTTCCGCTGTCTTCGACTGGCGCAGCGGATGCAGTCGAGGAATTCGATCTCTCGACGTTGCCGCCGCTCGAGTCGATCTCGGCGACCACAGACGTCACCGCATTCCTGCGCAAGGGCGTTCCGCCGGCATTGAGTCGCGAGGCGCTCCGCCGGGCCTGGATCGCCGACCCGACCATCCGCGACTTCGTCGGTCTCGCCGAGAATGCCTGGGATTTCAACGATCCCGATGCGATGCCGGGGTTCGGTCCGCTGGACTATTCGCCGGAAGAGCTGCGCGATCTGGTCAGCAGGATCGTCGGGGGCGCCCGGCGCGCGGCCGACGACATCGAGGACCTTGCATCGCCGCATGAGGCTGTCGATCAGGCTCCGTCGGCGCAGGCTGACCAGGATCAGTCGCCGGGCGCGGCCGATATGCCGGACGCAGTCGTCGGGCAAGCCGTCCGCGAGGTGGAGCACCGTGAGCCGGAGCCTGTGACGGCGCAGGGTGCCGAATCTGCTCCGCGTGAACGGCAGGATGTCGCTCAAGACAGGGCTGACGTCTCCCCGGCGGTTCGTCGCACCCACGGCGGCGCACTGCCGAGATAGGTTTCGACCAAAGATATAGGCTGATCCTATAGGTGGCGGTTGACGACCGCCGGTGCCCGGGCCTAGTTTTTTAATCGTTCCAAAGAGGACGCATTCTGGAACGCTCGCTCGGGAAACAAAATATGCGCGATGCGGGATTAAGTCGGGCAATTCAGCTGGCGGGAGGGCAGGCCGAGCTTGCCCGCAGAATAGGCATTACGCAGCCCTCGGTCTCGAACTGGAACAGGGTGCCCGCCGAGCGGGTGGTCGCCGTTGAAGCCGCAACTGGCATATCGCGCATAGAACTTCGTCCCGATCTTTATAGCGAGTTGGCCGTGGCTGATGACGTTGACGACGTTGATATCGGTCGTGCCCGGGAATATGCGCTGCTCGCCACGCTGTTGGCGCGCGCGCCGTCGGACATGTTGCTCGCGCAGATCTCCCGGCTGCACGGCGACGCGACGCCGCTGGGGTCGGCGCATGCCCGGCTGGCGGACGCGGCATCGACAATCTCTCCCGCAGCCGTCGAGCGCGAATATTTCGACCTGTTCATCGGCCTGGGGCGAGGCGAATTATTACCATACGCATCGTTCTATCTCACCGGCTTCCTCAACGAACGGCCGTTGTCGCGGCTGCGGCAGGATCTCGCTGCGCTCGGCATCGAGCGCGTCGAGACCAATTCCGAGCCGGAGGATCACGCGGCGACGCTGTGCGAGATCATGGCCGCCTTGGCGGGCGGCCGCGTCCCGGCTTCGGCGGATGCGCAGCGTCTGATGTTCGAGAGACATATTGCGCCATGGATGAGGCGTTTATTCGCCGATATGGAGAACGCGACCGCCGCGAATTTCTATCGATCGGTCGGTTCGCTCGGTCGCCTGTTTCTGGAAATCGAGGCGGAGGCCTTTACGCTCACCAATTGAGCAAGCCACGGGAGGACTCGCGATGAAGAACGACAACAATGACGGCAAGGCAGCCGTCGGCCGTCGTGGTTTCCTGCGCGGGGTCGGCATCGGCGCGCTGGGCGTCGGCGCGATGGCTGCAGCGCCGCTTGCGACACCCGCCATGGCCGATAGCGAAACGAACGACGAGAAGCGCAAATCACGCTACCGGGTAACTGACGACGTCAAGGCGTTTTACCGCGTCAATCGTTATCCGGGTTGAAGGAGGCTGCCGTGCTGATCAAGAGAGCACAGCGACAGAATGCGCAAATCGCGCGTGGCGGTTCGGCTCTCGCGACGCCGGCCGAACATGGACAAGGCTTCGACCGCCGCACGTTCCTGCGTCGCTCAGGTTTGGCCGCCGGCGGCCTTGCCGCGTTGAGCACGCTGCCGCTCGACGCCGTCCGCAAGGCCGACGCGGCGGTGGCGGCGGGACCGCTGACATCCGGCGCAACGGTTCGCAAGAGTGTATGCACGCATTGCTCCGTCGGCTGCACCGTCACCGCCGAGGTGCTGAACGGTGTCTGGATAGGCCAGGAGCCGAGCTGGGATTCCCCGATCAATCGCGGCTCGCACTGCGCCAAAGGCGCCTCGGTGCGCGAACTCGTCCATGACGGACGCCGCCTCCGCTATCCGATGAAACTCGTCGACGGGCAATGGACGCGCGTTTCATGGGAGACGGCGATCGACGAGATTGGCGACAAGCTGATGCAGGTTCGCGAGACGTCGGGCGGCGATTCGGTCTATTGGCTCGGTTCGGCAAAGATGACGAACGAAGGGTCGTATCTGTTCCGCAAGCTCGGTGCGTTCTGGGGCACCAACAATACCGATCACCAGGCGCGCATCTGCCATTCGACAACCGTGACCGGCGTGGCCAACACCTGGGGCTACGGCGCGATGACCAACAGCTTCAACGATATCCGCAACGCCAAAACGCAGATCATCATGGGCGGCAATCCCGCCGAAGCGCATCCGGTTTCGCTGCAACACCTTCTCGAAGGTGCTGAACTGAACAAGGCGAATGTCGTCGTGATCGATCCGCGCATGACGCGGACCGCTGCGCACGCCACCGAATATGTGCGGCTGCGGCCGGGAACGGACATTCCGGTTCTGTATGGAATGATGTGGCACATCCTCAAGAATGGCTGGGAAGACAAGGAGTTCATCCGGCAGCGCGTCTACGGCTTCGACGATCTCCGCAAGGAAGTGGAGAAGTGGAGTCCGGACGAAGTCGAACGCGTCAGCGGCGTTCCGGGCGCGCAGCTTGAGCGCGTCGCCAAAATGTTTGCGACGGAAAAGCCGGCGACGCTGATCTGGTGCATGGGGCAAACCCAGCATACGGTCGGCACCGCGAATGTGCGCGCGAGCTGCATCGCGCTGCTGCTGACCGGCAATATCGGCAAACCCGGCACCGGCGCCAATATCTTCCGCGGCCATGACAACGTGCAGGGCGCTACCGACGTCGGGCTCGATATCGTGACGCTGCCGTTCTACTACGGCCTGGCCGAAGGCGCCTGGAGACACTGGTCGCGGGTCTGGGAGGTCGACTACAACTATCTGGCGTCGCGGTTCGACGACAAGAAATCGATGGAAACGCCCGGTATCCCGCTGACGCGGTGGTTCGACGCGGTCATCCTTCCGAAAGCCGACGTCGCCCAGAAGGACAATGTGAAGGCGGTGTTCGTGCAGGGACACGCCAGCAACAGCATTACGCGAATTCCCGAATCGCTGAAGGGACTGAAGGCGCTGGAATTGCTCGTCATCGCCGATCCGCACCCGACCACATGGGCTGCGCTCGCGGTGCAGTCCGGCCGCAAGGACGGCGTTTATCTTCTGCCGGTCGCCACGCAGTTCGAATGCAAGGGGTCGCGCGTTGCCTCGAACCGCTCGCTGCAATGGGGCGAGCAGATCGTGAAGCCGGTCTTCGAGTCGAAGGACGACCTCGAGATCATATATCTGTTCGCAAAGAAGTTCGGCTTCGCCGCCGAGATGTTCAAGAACATCAAGGTCGAGGACAACCTGCCGGTGGCCGAGGACATCCTTCGCGAGATCAATCGCGGGAGCTGGTCTACCGGCTATTGCGGCCAGTCGCCGGAACGCCTCAAGGCGCACATGAAAAACCAGCACAAGTTCGATCTGGTGACGATGCGCGCGCCCAAGGACGATCCGGAGGTCGGCGGGGACTATTACGGCCTGCCATGGCCGTGCTGGGGCTCGCCGGAGGTGAAGCATCCGGGCACGCCGCTGCTCTACAACACCAATCTTGCGGTCATGGATGGCGGCGGCAACTTCCGTCCGCGTTTTGGCCTCGAGCGCGAGGAGAAGCTGCCCGATGGCAGCACCCGCATGGTCAGCCTGCTGGCGGATGGGTCCTATTCGAAGGATTCGGAAATCAAGGACGGTTATCCCGAATTCACACTGGCGAGCTTGAAGAAGCTTGGCTGGGACAAGGATCTGACCGAAAGCGAGATGGCCACGATCAACAAGATCAACCCGGACAAGCCGGACACGGTGTCATGGTCGCTCGACCTCTCCGGCGGCATCCAGCGCGTTGCGCTGATGCACGGCTGTGTTCCCTACGGCAACGGCAAAGCGCGCATGAACGCTTTCGGTCTGCCGGATCCGATCCCGGTGCATCGCGAACCGATTTATTCCCCGCGTGTCGATCTGGTGGCGCAATACCCGACGCTGCCGGACGCCAAGCAGTTCCGCCTGCCCAACATCGGCTTCTCCGTGCAGAAGGCCGCGGTCGAGAAGGGGATCGCCAAGCAGTTTCCGCTCATCCTGTCCTCGGGCCGTCTCGTGGAATACGAAGGCGGCGGCGAGGAGACGCGGAGCAATCCGTGGCTCGCCGAATTGCAGCAGGACATGTTCATCGAGATCAGTGTCGCCGATGCCGCCGAGCGCGGCATCAGGGATGGTGGTTGGGTCTGGGTGACGGGCGCCGAGAACAACTCAAAGGCGAAGATGAAGGCGCTGGTGACGGAGCGGGTCGGCAAGGGCGTGGCATGGATGCCATTCCACTTTGGCGGGTGGTACGCGGGCGTTGATCTGCGCGGCAACTACCCGAAGGGGACCGATCCGATCGTGTTGGGCGAGAGCGCCAACACGATCACGTCCTACGGGTATGATCCCGCGACGGGGATGCAGGAACCGAAGGTCACACTCTGCCAGATCGTCGCGGCATAAGGAGCAACAGCCATGGCCCGGATGAAGTTTCTCTGTGACGCCGATCGTTGCATCGAATGCAACGCTTGCGTCACCGCCTGCAAGAACGAGCATGAGGTGCCGTGGGGGATCAACCGGCGCCGGGTCGTGACCATCAACGACGGCAAGCCGGGTGAGCGCTCGGTCTCGATGGCATGCATGCACTGCACCGACGCGCCATGCGCCGCGGTTTGCCCGGTGAACTGCTTCTATACCACTGAAGACGGCGTGGTGTTGCACTCCAAGGATCTTTGCATCGGCTGCGGTTATTGTTTCTATGCATGCCCGTTCGGCGCGCCGCAGTATCCGAAGATCGGCAACTTCGGCTCGCGCGGCAAGATGGACAAGTGCACGTTCTGCGCCGGCGGTCCGGAGGCCGACGGCTCCAGGGCAGAATACGAAAAATACGGAGCCAATCGTCTTGCCGAAGGCAAGCTGCCGCTGTGCGCGGAGATGTGCTCGACCAAATCGCTGCTCGCGGGCGATGGCGAGGTCATCGCGGAAATCTACAAGGAAAGGGTGACGAGGCGGGGATATGGTTCCGGCGCATGGGGCTGGCAGACAGCCTACCGTGAAAGTGTCGCGTCGTGATTGGCGGGTGGCAGCGGCTGCGCGACGGGCGCGGCTGAAAATCGAGGGAGACTCCTCATGGCGTCCTTTGCAAGGTATGTCCGCTTTGCCGCCTGCGCCTGGATCGCGTTCGTCATCGTCGTTTCGGCGATTCCCGCATCCGCCCAAGAGCCGTCCCGCGTTGACCCGAATGCGAGCGCGGTGACGGAGCAGGGGCTATTTCAGGAACACAACCGTATCCAGGGGCGCGTCAGCATCCCCAATCAACGCTCAGGAGTGCTGGAACAGCCGGCCGGCAGGGACTGGCGGCATTTCCGCAACGTCACACTGCGCTGGATCGGCAGCATCGCAATTCTCGGGATGCTTGCCCTCCTCATTATTTTCTATCTGGCGCGGGGCATGGTGCGCATCGAAAGCGGTCGCTCCGGCCGCACCATTGTCCGCTTCTCGGCTTTCGAGCGCTTCGTGCACTGGATGACCGCGACCTGCTTCGTCATTCTCGCGATTTCGGGCCTGAATATAACCTTCGGCCGCCCGCTGCTGCTGCCCCTGATCGGTTTTGAAGCATTCTCGGAATGGTCGCAGTGGGCGAAGTATGCGCACAATTACCTGAGCTTTCCCTTCACCCTCGGCGTCGTCCTGATTTTCCTGATGTGGATCGCCGGCAACATCCCCAACAAGGTCGACGTGGAGTGGCTCAAGCGCGGTGGCGGGATGGTCGGTCATGACCATCCGCCGGCCTACCGCTTCAATGCCGGTCAGAAGGGTGTCTACTGGATCGTCGTCATCGGTGGCGGTCTTGTCGCTGCGACCGGCTATCAGTTGATGTTTCCTTTCTATCTGACGGGTATCGAAGGCATGCAACTCGCGCACGTCGTTCACGCCGTGGCCGCGGTTTTGTTCATCGCCGTCATGCTGGCCCATATCTATATCGGCACGATCGGAATGGAGGGAGCCTTCGAGGCGATGGGCGAAGGCACGGTGGACGTGAACTGGGCCAGGGAACATCACAGTCTCTGGCTTGATGAACAAAACGCCCGTACCGGCGTCAATAAAACGCCGCGTCGGACGTCGGCCACGCCCGCGGAGTAGCGTCGGCCGGCCTCGGGCCATCCCTCGGGTTCGACGCGTGGACAGATTGTCGGTTCGCGCGAAGAATAATGCGTCAAATCAAAATTCTGGAGGCCGCTTCTGATTCATCAGAGGCGAAAGGCTCCGGTTTTTTTGGAAATTGACCATTCCCGCGGAGTTCGCGCAATATAAGGAGCATGGATCCGAGCGTCTCAGCATTTCAACTCTTGCTGACTGGCGACCCCGCGCTGCTTGGGATTGTCCGGCTGTCGCTGATCGTGAGCATGAGCGCGGTCGGCCTCGCGACGCTGGTCGGCGTCCCCATCGGCGCGTGCATTGCGCTCACGCATTTTCCCGGCCGGACCGCCGTCATTGTCGTTTTCAACGCGTTGATGGGCTTGCCGCCGGTTGTCGCCGGCCTGGCCGTTTTTCTCCTGCTCTCGCGGTCGGGCCCGCTCGGTCCATTAGGTCTGCTGTTTACGCCGACCGCGATGGTATTTGCGCAGGTCGTCCTCGTGACGCCGATCATCGCCGCGCTGACGCGCCAGACCATCGAGGACCTCTGGGGGGAATATCGCGACGAACTCACCGCGATGAATGTCGGCGCAGTGCGGCGCGTCGGAACGCTGATCTGGGACGGCCGTTTCAGCCTCATCACCATCGTGCTCGCCGGATTCGGGCGAGCGGCAGCAGAAGTAGGGGCCATCATCATTGTCGGCGGCAATATCGATGGTTTCACCAGGACGATGACGACCGCCATTGCCCTGGAGACGTCCAAGGGTGACATACCGCTCGCCATCGGCCTAGGCGTGGTTCTCATGGCCATCGTCGTGCTGGTCAATGCGCTGGCATGGGTCATAGGGCGAACGGCCCAGCGATACGCAGGATGACCATGCGGGCTCCCAGCGCCGAGTTGCCGATCTGTTTTCGCAACGTTACCGTCGAGGCTCATGGCGTGACCATTCTCGACCGGATCACGCTTGCGTTGGGAGCAGGGTCTCCAACGGTGCTGATCGGGCCGAACGGCTCGGGCAAAACGACGTTCCTGCGCATCGCGATGGGGCTCACATTGCCGTCCGCGGGGACCATCACCTGGGGAGGACGGGAGAACGTCGCGCCGGTGCGTCGGGCGATCGTGTTTCAACATCCCGTGATGCTCAGGCGCACGGCCGCCGAGAATCTGCGATACGCACTCAAGGTTTCGGGCAGAATACCGCGCGAAGGCCATGACGCGCGGATCGCCGAGCTGCTGTCGCTTGTTGGACTCTCCGGGGTCGGTGACCGTCCGGCTCGCCGGATGTCGGGCGGAGAAAAACAGCGCCTTGCCCTTGCGCGGGCGCTCGCGCGCGATCCCGTGGTGCTTTTCCTCGACGAGCCCAGCGCCAGCCTTGATCCGGCGGCCGCCAAGGCGGTCGAGGACGTCATTCGCGCTGTCACCGCGCGCAATATCAAGATCATCATGTCGACCCACGACCTGGGATCCGCCAGACGCTTGGCCGGCGACATTATCTTCATGCATCATGGTCGCGTGGTGGAGGCCGGCGCCGCTTCAACGTTTTTCACTGCGCCGCAGAGTGACGAAGCAAAAATCTTCATCAGCGGTGATTTGCTTGTCTGACCAACACGGAGGAAGTCAAATGTTCGCCCGCAGATTGCTGATTGCCGCCGTCGCGGCGTTTTTTGCTTTTCCGGCTCTCGCCCAGGACAAATTCATTACCGTCGCCTCGACGACGTCAACGCAGGATTCAGGACTGTTCGGTCACATCCTGCCGTTGTTCAAGAAAGCCACCGGGATCGACGTGAAAGTTGTCGCGCAAGGGACCGGTCAGGCTCTCGATACCGGACGGCGTGGAGACGCCGATGTCGTTTTTGTTCACGCGAAATCTGCAGAAGAGAAGTTTCTCTCCGAAGGCTTTGGCGTGAAACGGTTTCCCGTCATGTACAACGACTTCATCCTGATCGGGCCCAAGAACGATCCAGCCGGCGTCAAGGGCACCAAGGATATCGTCAAGGCCTTGACCGCCATCAAGGATAAAGGCGCGTCGTTCATTTCGCGCGGCGACCGTTCCGGGACGCATATCGCCGAGATCAAGCTCTGGACAATAGCCGGTATCGACATCGGGAAAGACGAGGGGCCGTGGTACAAGGAGGTCGGTCAGGGGATGGGAGCCGCGCTCAACATCGCGTCGGCCTCGAATGCCTACGTGCTGTCAGATCGCGGCACCTGGCTGTCTTTCAAAAATCGCGGTGACCTCGACATCGTCGTTGAAGGCGACAAGCGCCTGTTCAACCAATACGGCGTCATGCTGGTGAATCCGGCAAAGCATCCAACGGTCAAGGCGAAGCTCGGTCAACAGTTCATCGATTGGCTAATCTCACCGGAGGGGCAGGCGGCAATCGCCAACTATAAGGTCAACGGCGAGCAGTTGTTCTATCCGAATGCCCACGATCGGGATGCGTGATCGGATGCACTTGCTGATGCGGCGCCGGCTGCTGCCGTCTGGGTTTGCAGGGCACGGACGGGAGCAACTGCTCGCATCAGCGAAGCCCGCAAGGCCGGCGTAACAGACGGTACTCAGAGCCTTTCCGCTTCCGATGGAATCAGAAGCGGGCCTTGATTTAACGCGTTTTCTTCACGCGAACCGGTCCCCGCTTCGCTCAAAAACGCTGTAGCTTTGCCGGGAAGATGGAATTTGGTATGATGTGCAAATAGTGCCTCGCTTGGAGGATACTCGAATGAAAGCCTTTCTGCTGGCGTGCGTCTGCGCTGTCGTGCTTGCGCTCGTGGCCGTCGAGGGCCTTAACGTCGTTCAGAAGCCGGTCAGCGTTGCCTTCTCCACCTCAGCCGTTCGCCTTTAATCGGGCGCCGTACCTGCTGATAGGCACGTGATGAGAAAAGTGCGGCGGCCTTTATTCAGGCTTCTGCCGCTCCATTGGTTTTCTCTATCAGGAAAACGATGCGCTGCTCGCTGCGTTCGGTAATCTCGACCTTGTCGCCGGTTTCGCGGATCAGATTTGGAATATCGATGACCGACAACGGATCGGTGCAGTGCACTTCGAGCTGATCGCCCGCTCGTAATGGTCTCAGCGCCTTCCTTGTTTTCAAGGCGGGTAAGGGACATTTCAGTCCGGTGAGATCGAGCTTCGTCCTGTTCATGCGCGCAGGATGAAGGTGGGGACGCCCAAGGTCAATGCAGCATCCTCATAGCAGGCTGGCGTAGGGAAGAAACCTGACGCGCTGCCCGGGCTCGACCCGGGTCATGGTCTCACCGAGTTCGACCAGGCCATCGGTATCGACCAGCGAGGACAAAAGCCCAGCGCCCTCGCGCGGAAACTTGATAGCTTCGATCGCACCATCGTCGGCCCTGCGCAAGCTGGCGCGGACATATTCGCGTCGGCCGGACTTTTTCTTGTAGGTGAAAGCCGCGCGAACCGGCATCGGGATAAGCGGTTCTGGCAAGGCGCCCGACAGCGCCAGCACGGTCGGCCGCACCACGTGGACGAAGGTGACAAAGCTTGCGACCGGGTTGCCGGGCAATCCGATCAGGGGCGTGCCGCCGATGATCCCCATCGCGACGGGACGGCCCGGCTTGATCGCCATGCGCCACATCACCAGCGTCCCGATGCTTTCGACCGCCGTCTTGACGTGATCCTCCTCGCCGGTCGAAACGCCGCCGCTGGTCAGGACCAGATCGCATTCGCCCGCGACCGTCTTCAAGCCGCCGGCGAGCGATATCGGGTCGTCACGCAGGATGCCGAGGTCGATGATTCCGCAGCCGATCCTGCGCAGCATCGCCATCAGCATGAAGCGGTTGGAATCGAAGAGTTGCGCACCGGTGCGAGCCTCGCCCGGCAAGGCCAATTCGTTGCCGGTCGAAAATACCGCGACACGAATCCGTCTGACCACCTTGAGATGCGTCAGGCCGAAGGCGGCCGCGAGCGCGACGTGCTGCGGGTGCAGGCGCTGGCCGGCGCGCAGGCCGATCTCGCCTTGTCGGATGTCCTCACCCGCGGGACGGACATTGGCACCCGGCTTCAAGCCGGGCGGCAAAACCACCTTGCCGGATGGATCGATGCGGACGTCCTCCTGCATGAATACGGTATCAGCGCCCGGCGGGAGCGGTGCGCCAGTAAAGATTCGGGCGACGTGACCGGGCTCCAGCGGCCCGCATGCCGCGGCGCCAGCCTGAATGCGGCCGGCCACTGGCAGGATCTGCTCTGCCGTTTTTGCAATATCCCGGCTCCGCGCCGCGTAACCATCGACCGCGGAATTGGTGAAGGGCGGCAGCGGCAAGGGCGCGGTCACGTTGCCTGCGAGCACGCGTCCATCGCTGTCAGAAAGAGGCACCGTTTCGAAATCCGTGATCGCGTTGACGCTCGCCGCGATCAGGCTGACAGCGTCATCGACCGACATCATCGGGCCGCCGAAGGCAAAGCAATCATCGGACAATTGAGCCATTGCGCTCCTTCAGCCCCGCGCCGCGCGCACGGTATCGATCTCCTCCACCGGCATCGCCGCGCGCCGCACGAGCGTTGCGACTGCGGAGATATCATCGAGATGGGCCACCGGCAGCCGGGTTTCAACTGAAACGTCGGCGATGACGCCGACGATGTGATCGTCGTTGGGAAACAGGAAGGGCTTGCCGTTGCCGGTTCGGTGGACCTCGATCTTGGGCAGTGTCGCGCGCTTGAACCCTTCGACGACGACGAGGTCGACCGGAGCCAGCTTTTGCAGCAATTCAAAAAGATGGAGTTCGGGAGCTTCGTGCAGTTCGTGCATCAGCGCCCAGCGTCGCTCGGATGACACCAGGACTTCGGTCGCGCCCGCCTCGCGGTGGCGCCAGGAATCCTTGCCGGGCACGTCCACATCGAAATTGTGGTGGGCGTGCTTGATTACGGAAATGCTCACGTCTTCTTTCAGCAAATGCGGAATGAGGCGCGTCAGCAACGTGGTCTTTCCGGCGCCGCTCCATCCAGCCAGGCCGATCACTTTCATCGCGGTCCCCGGAACCAGCTCGCCTTCTGCGCTATCGCGAAGCGAAGCGGCCGGTCAATCAAGCTGCTTCCGCGCGACCCAACTTGGTTGCTGCGCTCGCAGCATGGGCCGGCGGCATTCTCCACATGTTTATATCGGCTCGATGCCGATGTCATGCTAACGTCTTTAGTATGATGAAGATCGAAAAACCGCCGGCCCCCCTGATCGTCCCCAACCCGGACGATTCACGGTTGACCCAGCGCGTCACCGGGATCGACCAGACCGGCGCGAATGTCGAGATCAAGGTGCCGATGGAGCGGCCGCTGACGCTCTACCTGAACGCCCAGGAGATCGTCACCATGATGACGATTGGCGACCATCCGGAATACCTCGCGCTAGGCTATCTTCTCAATCAGAACATGCTGAAATACGACGACGTCGTCACCGAGGTTGAATATGATTATGATCTGCAGGTCGTGGTGGTCAGGACCGAACACCACACCAATTTCGAGCAGAAGCTGAAGAAGCGCACACAGACCTCCGGCTGTGCCCAGGGCACGGCGTTCGGTGATCTGCTCGAAGCTGTCGAAAGCGTCGAACTTCCCAAGGCAGAACTGCGCACATCCTGGCTGTACCAGATGACGCATACGATCAATACCATGCCGTCGCTTTACCTTGAGGCCGGAGCCATCCATGGCTGCGTGCTTTGCAGGGAAGGCACGCCTCTGTGCTATACCGAGGATGTCGGCCGCCACAATGCCGTCGATAAGATCGCCGGCTGGATGTACCAGCACGGCGTCGATCCCGCCGATAAGATCCTTTACACCACAGGACGGCTGACCTCGGAGATGGTGATCAAGACCGTGCGCATGGGCATTCCGATCCTGGCCTCCCGCTCGGGCTTCACTGCCTGGGGCGTCGATCTGGCGCGACAGGTGGGATTGACACTGGTCGGACGCACGCGGGGAAAACGCTTCATCGTATTGTCGGGCGAAGAGCGTATCGTCTACGATCAGAATCTTGCCTATGTTGAGGAAGAATCGGCGCGGCACAAGCGTAAGGGTGAGGGCGGTGACGATTGAGATTCCGCCGACCCCGGGCGTGTTACTCGCCGGCGGCCTTGCGCGACGCATGGGTGGCGGCGACAAGCCGATGCGGACGATCGCCGGCCGTACTATTCTGGAGCGCGTCGTCGCACGGCTGAAGCCGCAATGCGACGGGATCATTCTCAACGCCAATGGCGACCCTGAAAGGTTCGCGACATTCGGGCTGACCGTCGTCGCCGACGACGTGGCCGATTTTCCCGGGCCGCTCGCCGGCATTCTCGCTGCGCTCGACTGGGCGGCTGCGAACCGCCCCGGGGTCGAATGGATGCTGAGCGTCGCCACGGATTGCCCGTTCCTGCCGCGCGATCTGGTCGCGCGCCTGCATCAGGGCCGCGCGGCGGAAAAGGCCCAGCTTGCGGTCGCCGTGTCCGGCGGACAAACGCATCCGGTGATCGGGCTCTGGCATGTCGGCTTGCGCGAGGAGCTTCGCCACGCGCTGGTCAAGGACGACATCCGCAAGATCGACCGCTGGACCGCACGCTACCGGCTCGCTGCCGTAAGCTGGCCGGCGGAGCCGCTCGATCCGTTCTTCAATGCCAATACGGTCGAGGACATTGCCGAGGCGGAGCGTCTGGCGGCTCTCGACGGGGGGTAACCGTCACGCCCGCCGAAAGCCGGCATGGTCCAGTGCCGTCCGGATTTCCTCCGATGCCAGCGCGTCGAGAAAGGCCTGTACTGCGGGGCGTTGCCTTCGCGCGGTCACCAGCGCGAAATCATAATGCTCCTCGGCGAGCGGAATGAAGCCGAGACCGTAGGCCTGCGCCACCGGAGCAATGGTCATGCCCCAATCGGCACGATGCTGGGCCACGGCTGCTGCGACCGCATTGTGCGAACGAGGCTGGTTCCAGTATCCTTCGGGCCGCGCGCCTGCGAGCAGCCGGTCGATCAGGATGCGCGTGCCGGCGCCCTGGTTGCGGTTCACCATGATGCAGGCGGGATCGGCCAACGCGGCACGCACGGCCTCCTGCGCATTTACGCCTTCGAACCGTCGGTCGCCTTTGCAAAACACGATGCCCTGCATGCGGCGCCAACCCGGCAGCAATTCGAGTCCTTCGGCCAGGAAAGGCGTGTTGTAGGTCTCGGTCTTGTCGTCGAACAGATGGATCGGCGCGAGATCGCACTCGCCGCGCCGTGCCGCCGCCAGTCCGCCGAGGCTGCCGACCGCGATCGTGCGCACCATGAGGCCTGCGCGCGCGAGCGGCGTGGTGACGAGATCAAGTCCGGTGCAATGGCTCCCTATGATCACAAGGTCCGGCGCCCGGACATGCGGCGTGAACAGCGTGACGTCCGTCTCGGTGTCGGCCGGCATGTGATCGGCCAATGTATCGATACGCAGAAATCCGTCGGCCTGCGCGAACGAGGTGATCGCGCCCGAGCCCTTGCCGGTTGGATAGGCGATCAATCCGTCGCGGCCCTCCACCAGCGAGACCATGACGAATTCGGTGCGGCCAAGCTCGGAGGCGATACGCACCGGCACCTTCGCGCCGACTTTGGCATCGGCGCGCGGCGGCAGGCCGGCCATTCGTCGCAGCACCGGCACGATCATGTCGTGAAAGGTGAACATCGCCGAGGTCGGGAATCCGGGCAGGATCACGACCGGCTTGCCGTCACACACGGCGAGGCACAACGGCTTGCCCGGCTTGAGGGCAACGCCATGCGCGATGATGCCGGGCCTGCCGAGCCGGGTGACGATGCGGTGGGACAGATCGCCGGCGCCCTTGGAGGTGCCGCCGGACAATACCAGCATGTCGCTTTCGAGAAGCGCGCGCCGCATCGCCGCCTCGAGCTGCGCGTCATCGTCCGGGACCGCGCCGAGAAAGACCGCGTCGCCGCCGTTCTCATCTGTCGCCGCGGCAATGATCGCGCCGTTGGTATCGTAGATCGCGGCGGGGCGGAGCGGTGAGCCCGGCTGCACCAGTTCGTCGCCCGTCGAGATGACGGCAACGCGCGGCTTCCGAACGACACTAACATTCGCGATGCCGCATGCCGCCAGGATGCCGACCTCGCGCGAGCCGACCATCGTCCCGGCCCGCAGCAACGTCTCGCCGCGGGCGATGTCGGAACCGGCATAAGAGACGAACTGTCCGGGTGAAGCGGTGCGGCGCACTTCGATGCTGGAGCCACCCGCCGGTTGGGTATGCTCGACCATGACGACGGCGTCGGCGCCGCGCGGTAGAGGGCCGCCCGTCGCAATCATCGTCGCCGTTCCCGATAGCACCGGCCTGGTGGGCGCAGTGCCGCACACGATCGCTTCGTCGTTCAGCATGAGCCGCACCGAAGCGCCTTCAGTCGCTGACGATAGATCGATCGAGCGAATGGCGAACCCATCAACATTGGAACGATCGAAGGGCGGCACGTCGAGCGGCGCCACCACATCGTCGGCGAGCGCGCTGCCGAGCGCATCCGAAATCCTGCGCTGCTCGCTTGTGACCGCGCGCGGAAACAGCGCGGCCTCAAACCGTCTGACAGCTTCTTCGCGCGACAGGATCGTCAGGAATTGGTCCTGCTCGCCGCTGTCGCGGTTGTTCGGGGATGGAGCCTCGGTCATCTTCCAATCCATGTCATTCACGCCATAGATAGGCATCGACCGGCGTGCCCGCCGCGAAGCCTTCGCTGGAACCCGGGATCAGCAGCCATGCATCCGCGCGGGCCATGACATGAAGCGGCAGATCACCGGTTGCGAGGGGAAGCCACGCGCCCTCCCGTTCCTCGAGCAGAGCGATCTCGGCAAGGCCGATGCTCGAAGCGATCTTGCGCGACAAGGGCAGGCGCCGCGATGGCCGCGATCTCCGTCCGGACAGGCGCTCCAGCACGGGAAGCGCCAGGGCGAACCATGCGGCAAGTGCATGATCGGGAGCGCCGGGCATCACCAGAACAGGGGTCGCGCCGGTCCGCCCGATGGCCGCGGTGCGTCCAGGTCGCAGCGCAACGCCATGGACAAGCACCGTGCCGCGGCGGGCAAGAGCGTTGACCGTTGCATCGTTGCGGCCGACGCCGCTGCCACCCACGGCGATCAACAGGTCGATGCCGGCCGGATCGAGCACGTCCGCGACGGACGTCGCATCGCGCGCCGCCGCTTCGATCTCCGTGACATGGGCGCCATTGGCGCGAGCATGGTCAGCGATCAGATGCGCTGTCGCCGCACCGCCGGGAAGATTGACGATGCGGAGCTGCGGGCGGCGTACGTTGAGCGTTTCCAGCCCCGCGATCCGCGCCATAAGAAGGTCGCGCGGACGGATCAAATGACCTGACGCGACCGCTGGACGGTCCGAGCTGATATCGCTGCCGGCACGCCGGACGCCCTGCCCGGGCACACCTTCGACGATAACCTCGACGAGAGGACCTGACATCACGATCGCATCGGCTTCGAGCACGCAGTCGCAATGCGGCGGTATGGCATCGCTGGAGTCGACCCATGTCGGCGGCTTCACTACGGCCAGCGGCGAATAGGAGGAGGCGCCAACCACATCACTGGCGTTTACCGCCCAGCCGTCAGCGGCGGCAAGATCCTGAGCCGGAGTTGATGGAACAGCCGGCATTTCGGCCGCGACGCAGCCGAGCACCTCTGCCACGGCAAGTTTCTCCGGCGCGACCGCACTGATCCCGTGCAGCAACGTTGCGGCGGCCTCCTCGAGCGGCGTGAGCGATACTGGCAGGCACTGCGTCATGAGAGGTGTCCGTCGTCAGACGATAAGAATGCGATCTCGCAAACCCGCGATGCGAGGCTCATCGCCGGTTGGGAGTTTACGACCTGTATATGATGCGACAAGCGTCAGTTTGCGATGGTGGCACGATTGATGCGTTCGCTCGGCAAAGATTATCTCCGCCACTCCATAGACGTCAGCGTGGGTGAAGTAGTCGATACTCTCGTGATAGTGGGCTTGGCTTTCCGGCTATCCGGAGACCATGATCGTACCGCGCGACCGTGGCGGCGGCTACGGTGAGCCCGCGGAAAAGGCGCCGCCCGACGCCGTCCAGGTCGCCGACTGTTGGCACCTGATGGAGAACGTAAGCGCCGGCCTTCCTCGACGCGGCGCGCCGTTCCATTGGGGTGATCCGCACCGCAGTCGGTGCGACGACGATCAATCTAAAACTGCTCACTTGCGCGGAAAGGCGTTCCCACACTCGTCGAAGCCCGCATGCTGTCTGCCGAAAATCTCCGGGCCTTCGCTGATATTCCCGTTTTTGGCGAGGCTCAGACCGGAGAATAGTTCAACCGCGACTGGTTGGATCGAGACGCAGTGGAGCCTGGAATCATGCCGGATTTTCTTTCCACAGGGTCTTCAGTGCGACGCTCACCAATGATTAGAGCGGCTTTCTGAAAGAATCATCGAGCGACACTCTCACGCCGTCACCCTTGGCCGCGTCGTTCATCTCCCGGCATCGGAAACGAACGGAGATTCTTTTCGACCGCGACGCGTCCTACGGTCATGAAGATGGGTCTCGGCCAATCAAGCTCGAACACGTCATTGGTCGTGAACAGTTCTCTATCGACGCCGCGCGTCCAGGTGCCAAGTCTCTTGAAACCTCTTGTGTTCAGTGCTGCCTGAGCGGGGAGGTTGCGACCACCGATGTCTGCTCCAAGCGTCGACGCGCTGCGGGGCAGGGACGTCAATGTGCGGACTACCCCGTTGATCTGCGGGTGTCTGGCATCGGTCGCTACCAGAATTCGCATTAAGATCTCAAGTTTGCTGATTCTCAATTTCAGGACGTTCGCCCAACGATGTTTCAGGGATATGACGCCATCGATGCCGGTGATCGCGGAATCCCGCGACCATTGTGAGTTGTTCCGGCCATAGAAAGCCCGTGTCGGGGCGAGGAGGCGGGATGGAGCAAATTATAATTGCGTAAATATGGGCGGGCTACGCCGCAGCTTCGCGAGCTACCTGATATGCATCGGTTTGGACAACAACCGTCAGTTAGAAACGTAGTCTTGAAGCTGTGAATGGCGGGTGCTTCATAAGCTCAGCGCGCGCCGATGTTCGCACATGGCAGACTTTTTGTGATGTTCATTGGCTCAATCGATATTTACGCACCAACGTGGCCTAACCCCGAAATCACACATTTGGTCATTGTCTGGCCATCAAGTTTTCGGAGACGGCTGAGGGGGAATCGCCATCAGAATCGAAGTGTGGGAGAACTGCCGATGATCCGCCGTCTGTGGGTCGTAGCGTGGGTGTTGAGCCTCTTTTCCTTGCTGGTTGTAGCCGGCGCTCAGGCTCAGACCGCACAGGCGCCCACATCGCCCAATCCTGATGTGGCCCCGCAGGCCGGTTCTCCTTCAACTGCGCCAGCCACCGCGCAGCCAGCAAAACCGCCTCCACTCAACACGGCCGAGATCACTATACGTGCCAACAAGAGTGTCGGCGTTGATATCGAGAAGAGTATCACGGGTTGGCAGCAGGAGCTTTCGCGCCTGGAGAGCAACCTGCAAAAGCCGAGATTGCGCTATTCCGAACTGAACGACTACCGTGGCGAGCTCCAGCGCATTCGCGGCGAGATCGGGAGCTTCCGCACTCATCTTGAACCGGCACTCACGGCCGCCAAAGACCAACTGGGCTTGCTCGGGCCGGCACCGGCCGCCGGTCAGCCACCCGAGCCGGATGAGGTATCACGAAGCCGGGCTGACCGGACCTACTACCTCGGGGTGTTGACCGGAGGCCAGAAAGAGATCGACTCCGCCAACCTGCGCATCGACAAGCTTATCGATACCATCCAGGACATCCGTCGAAAAAATTTCGCGACGCGCCTGTTGCAGCCGATCCCTGGCATTTACTCGTCCGAGACCTGGTCGCGAGTGCCGGACTATGTCCCGTTGGCCACATACCGCGTTCGCGACATCATGGTCGACTGGTGGGGCAGCCTCCGCGATCAGGACGAGGTGTTGCTCGTCGTTTTCGAAGCCGGACTGCTCCTGCTCGGGCTCGCTGTTGCCGCCGCCTTCGGAACCTGGCGGTTGCGCCGCCGGTCATCCGAAGATGTCGATCAGCCTTTCTGGCGGCGGGTTGCGGTCGCCGGCGCCGTCGCCTTGCTGTGGGTATTGCCGGTCGTGGTGCCGATCGCTTTCCTCTACGGGCTTGTCGCTAACACGCATCAATTGCCCGAACGCGTCGATTGGCTGCTTTACTCGACTGCGCAATCAATCATCACCGTTCTCGCGGTCGGCGTGCTTGTCATCAGCGCGTTCGCACCGAGAATGCCGCATTGGCGGTTGATTCCCGTGTCTGATCGCACAGCCCGTCGGCTTTGCCGGCTGCTTCTGGCGCTCGCAATCGTCTACGGCGTGACCACATTGCTTTACATCGTTACCCGTGTTGTGCAGGCCCCCTTTGCACTGACGGTCGCGGTTGCACTTCCGTCGAGCCTGCTTATAGCCGGCATCATCGTTGCCATTCTCCTTACGCCGCTGGAGGGGCAACATCAGGACCGAAGTATCTCACCGCGACTGCTCGCCGTGCTGCGGGCGCCTATTTGGATCGCAGTGGTCGCGATCATCATATCGGCCCTTGCCGGGTACCTGGCGCTTGCTCGGTTTCTCGCGCAACAATTGGTCGTGACCAGCTCCATCATGGCCTTTGCCTACCTCCTGCTGCTATGGGTTGATGGACTGATGCAGGGCTTGGGCGACGACCGCGCGGCGACAGGCCGCTGGTTCAAGGAAAGCTTTGGTGAGCAACACGGGCGGCACGAGCAGTTGGCTCTACCGATCGGCCTGTTGCTCAAGGCTGCCGTGATCATACTGTCCGTGCCCCTCATCTTGCTTCAGTGGGGCTACAGTTGGCCGGAAGTCTACGACTGGTACACGCAGCTCTTCTTCGGCTTTCGGGTTGGCAACACCCATGTATCCATTGCGGTACTCCTCGCGTCGGTGATCGTGTTCGGGCTCGCCTATGGCGCCGCGCGACTTTTCCAGGGCTGGCTCGATGAGCGGGTTCTCAAGGCGGCGGGTATTTCGGGCGGCCTCCGCGATTCGATTCGCGTTGGAGTGGGATACGGCGGCGTCGTCATCGCAACGCTTGTGGCCTTCTCTTACGCAGGCTTCGACCTGTCCAATCTCGCGATACTGGCCGGCGCATTCTCCGTGGGTATCGGTTTCGGTTTGCAAAGCATCGTCAACAATTTCGTGTCAGGGCTGATCCTTCTGGCCGAGCGCCCGATCAAGATCGGTGACTTGGTCGTCGTCGGAGGCGAAGAAGGTTATGTTCGCAAGATCAGCGTTCGTTCGACCGAGGTCGAGACGTTTGAGCGGGCGAGCGTTGTGATTCCGAACTCCTACTTCATTACGGAGAAGGTGAAGAACTGGACATTGCGCGACAACAAGCGCCGCATCGCGATTCCGGTGAAGGTGGCGAATGGCTCCGATCCGCGGGCGGTCAAATCAATTCTGCTCAAGGTCGCGCAGGATCATCCCAATGTCCTGACAATGCCTGCACCGTCCTTCGATTTTGAAGATTTTGGAGTAGAGGGTCTCACGTTCAAACTCTACGCCTTTGTCGACCTGCGCGCGGGCGGCAACGTGGCCGCTGACCTAAGGATCGCGATCTTGGAAGCCTTCCACGAGGTCGGTATCTCGATTCCGTCCCGGCAGACGGAGGTCACGCTGCAGACTATCGACGTGTTGCGTGAGACGGCGGAATATCTTTCAAGTGACGCTCATAAGCCAAGGGCCGAGGCCAAAGGGCCTGCTGCAGGACAAGTTGCCAATCGACCAAGACAATCGGCAAATCTTGTCAGACCCTAGGAGACCTTTCACTTTTAGCCGACAGACTTTCAGCTAACGCTGAAATAGTCGGAGAACCAAAGCTCCTCGGCCACAGCAGAGCCAAACGAAATCAACGCCGCACAAGACCTGCCTGTTCTTGCTGGTACGGCTGCGCGAGAACGCCGGGGCGGCAGCGCATTTCAACGGCGAGGTGAGGGAGCGCGCCGAGCTTGACCGGCGCTTCGAGTCCATCATCACCAATTGGTGCGCATTGCTGTCGCGGCAGCGCTGAATGTTGTTGCGACCGCCTTCAACGGTATCGCGACCCCGCCAATAGCGGGCTTTGCGCATTCAGATGGGACCGACAGCTACGTGATCCCGGGGCGAGCCGGATCTTCTTCCGCGAGGTCAAAAACGTCGGGTCAGCTTGATTGAACCCGTTTGATCCTGATAGCCGCTGGTAAACTGTGTTTCGTATTGCAGCTTCAGATCGAGCCCGGAAACGCCCCACAATCCGTAGAGATCGATACCCGCCGACGTCTTGGCCAGGGCACGCGGCATCGAATTCACCGACGCAAACGAGGCGACGCCGGCCGGGGCACCTTCAAAATTGGAGTTGATCGTCCAGCTGCCGGTCGACAGCAACGTGGCGCCGGCCCGAATATAGGGCCGCATGGCCTGACCATTGTTCCAAATGATGGTTTGACCAAGCTCAACCGATGGCGCAAAGGCGAACATCATCTGACTGGCCGAAGCAACACGCAGGCCCAGTACGCCGGCACCCGTCTCGCTAAACCCAGGCATGGCGTTATAAATGACATCGAAGTCGAGCATCGGCTTGACGTAAGTGATCCCGAATTCCGCCAGATAAGCCGCGTGGAATCGGGTATCGAGCCGCCAGATGCTTGATTGGCTTCTGGCAGACCCGATGCCCGCCAGATTGATGCCGCGCGTGGTATCGAGCGCGGCGTAGCCGGTATCGAGGGCCACGCCAAACAACCATGACCCTACCTGGCGTTTGATCGCCAATCCGATGTCATAACGATCAGCTTGCGTGACGGAAAAATTACCGACCGTCGTGTGGCCATACTCATAACCTGCCGCGATTTCAAAGAACCAATCCGGTGCAATCTCTATCTGGCGGCCGGCCTGGATGCGCCCGGCACGATCGCGATATCCGTTCGAACCGGACGCCGAACCTTTGTCCGTCAGAACACCCGTGACCTTGGTCCACTCGCAAGCCGTTTCGCGAAGGGGGGCGAGCGCGCCTTGAACCCCGTGACAACTCATCATGCTGTCGGTGAAGTTGAGACCGGTCAAAATCGCGGCGGACGCCTGGCTTGCGTAGGATGCGCCGTGCAATCGATCAAGTGATTGGCCGTAAGTGTTGGAATCTGGAATGGTGGCGAAGTACGCAAAGACCGGCCCCATACCGGCCGCTCCGCCGCCGGCATTCCAGATACCCTGAAGCTGATTGGCAACACCAATCTCGTTCGGCGAAAAATAGGACGCAAACGCAGGCGGCACAAACTGCGCGCTCTGAACACTGAGTTGCAAATCGTTGCCCGCGATCTGCAGACCATAAGTCACGCTGGCACTATTGATCGGCGTGGCGTCGTTGGTGCCGACAAACCCGTTGGCGGCACTGACGATCGTCGTTGGCGCGTTAGGCATCAACGACGCGAGATGAGGCTCGACTTTGCCGCGCACGTTGGCGGTTCCCGTCGCTGCAAGCACATCCGACGTGCCACCGAACGCCGCGTCGACCACCAATACGCCGCTTGGCGCCTGGATGAAATTCCCGTTCAGCGCGGCGTTGATTTTATAGCCGATACCGCCGAGGTCGAGCCGGCCGGCATTGCTCATCGTGCCTGAGCCGAGATTGATTGTTTGGCCGGTGACGAAAACGCCCGATGCAAGATTGCTCAGGCTGCCGATTCCGGAGCCAAGGTCAACGTTACCAAAAATGTTTCCGGAGTTCGTAATCGCGGTATTGCCGGTCGCATGCGCGACGTTGTTCTGATCGACGCCGTCGGTGGCCTTGATCGCCAGACCGGACAACGCAGTGACGGTAGCGTCAGCGGCAATCGTGACCGAATTGGTTTTGCCGCCGTCGATGTAAATACCTGCGGCCGATCCGCCGCCGCCGGAAACCGTGCCGCTATGCAGGTTGACCGTAATATCGTCGCCGCCCGTACCGCCAACGCTTTGCGCAAAAATTCCGTGGGAGTCGAGACCGTACGCAATCACGCTGCCGCTTTGGTCGATGGTGATCTTGCCGCCCGAACCGGCACCGCCGTTAGAACCCGCGAATGGAATGGTGCCGAAGCTGGCATTGCCGCTGCCACCGGTGCCGCCACCGCCGCCGATGCTTTGCGCGAAGATGCCGTAAGTCCGGTAGCCGTATGTGGTAATGGTGCCGGTCGTGCCGATCGTGACATCACCGCCGTTACCGCCGCCACCGCCCGCACCACCGACGCCGACGCCAATCGTCATCGCGTGGCTTATCAGGGTCGGGTTGCTGCCCGAGACGTCGCCGCCGACACCGCCACCGCCACCGACGCTTTGCGCGAAAATGCCGTGAGCGCCGTCACCGAAGGTCAGAATATCGCCGGCCATCGTCACGTTAACGGCGCCGCCTTTGCCGCCTGCGCTACCCGAGCCGCCAACCATGACGGAGCCACCATCGGCCCCTTGACCAGTACCGCCGACACCGCCGCCGCCGCCGATGCTTTGCGCGAAGATCGCGACCGCGCGATCGCCGAGCGTTGTCACGTCACCGGTCTGGTTGACAGTAACAACTCCACCCTCGCCGGAGCTTCCGGCTGAGCCGCCGACGCTGATTCCTATATTTTTTACATCGGTGCCCGCACTGGCGTCACCTGCCGCCGCGATACCGCCGCCGCCGCCCACACTCTGCGCGAAAATTCCGTAGGCATCTCCGCCACGCGTCGCGATTGTGCCCGTATTGGTCACGATGACATCGCCACCTTTGCCGGCGCCGCCCGAGCTGGCGCCCAAGCCAACACCGACGCTGATATCGCCGTCGCTCTCGCCGCCACCACCACCGCCGGCGCCACCGCCGCCGCCAACGCTTTGGGCAAAAATTCCGTAAGCCGCATAGCCGTAAGTATCGATCGAGCCGGTATTGCCGACCGTGACTGTGCCGCCGGCGCCTGCAACGCCACCGCTGCCGCCGATACCGATCGCAACCGATATCTTGGTATCTTCCTTCTCTCCCTTTTTGGCGTCGTCGGTCTTCTTTCCGTTGCGTTCCGGTTTGTCCTGTTCTGGCGGAGGCTTGGTAGGATCCGGATCGTCCGAATTGAGCGCAAGAAAGCTCACCAGCCCACCAGCCACGTCAGCATCCGAACTGGCGCGGCCGGCGCCACCCATGCCGCCGCCGCCGCCAATGCTTTGCGCCACGATCGCGTGCGCATCGTTGCCGAGCGTCACGATACGGCCGTTGTTGGTGATCGTCACGGCCTTGCCGTCGCCACCACCGGCGCCGGAGCCGCCAATGGCGACGGAAATCGCAGCCGCATTTCCCGCAACGATCACCTGCGCCGTCGCGGTTGCGTCGCCGCCGTTTCCACCACCGCCACCGACGCTTTGGGCAAATACACCAACGGAGGCCGCGCCACCGGTCATGATCCAGCCGGTATTGTTGACCGTGACTTCACCGCCATCACCACCGACACCGCCACTGCCGCCGATCGAAAGTCCCAGGGCCATCGATCCCTTCGGCGACGCGCTGATCGAGCGTGCCATGCTGGTCCCGCCGGTGCCGCCGCCGCCACCGATGCTGAATGCCGTTATGCCGTTGGAGCCGATGCCGGTCGTTGTGATCGCACCGGTCTGATTGACGGTAACCGTGCCGCCGTCACCGCCGCCGTTGCCACTGCCTCCGATCGCAACCGTTGCATTCACCAGGTTGCCAGTGATCGCGTAGGCAGCGCCACCGCTGCCGCCGCCGCCGCCAACGCTTTGCGCGAGGATAGCAGGTGCGAGATCGCCATGACTTGTGATCGTTCCGTAATTGTCGACCTCCACGGTGCCGCCATTCCCTGCCGCGCCACCTTTGCCGCCGATGGTGTAGTCCACCACAGTCACGCCGAGGCCCATGCTGTCGCCGCCGTTGCCGCCACCGCCGCCGGTGCTTTGCGCAAAGATCGCGCTGGAGCGGAAGCCGGATACGTTGATGGCGCCGTCGTTCTGAACCAGCACATTGCCGCCATTGCTGGCGACGCCACCGTTGCCTCCGATCGACACCGAGCCAACCGAAGGACCGGCATAGGAACTGGCCGATCCGCCGTCGCCGCCACCGCCACCAACACTTTGCGCAAAAATGCCGTGACTGCCGAGACCACTCGTCGCGATGAGGTTGTAGTTGTAGACGTTGACGTCACCACCTTTGCCGCCACCACCGCCGTCACCACCGATGGTGATGAAGCCCGACGCACCGCCGCCGTTGCCACCGCCGCCGCCGACGCTTTCAGCATAAACACCATACGACCCGGCGCCGGTGGTCCGGATGGTGCCATTGTTGGTGACCGTCACGGTGTCGCCGTCGCCGCTCGAGTTTCCCGCACCGCCGAGCGCAACCAGGCTGCCCGATTGGCTTCCAGCGCCACCGCCGCCGCCGATGCTGGCCGCAACGATGCCGTGGGAGAAAGCGCCATTGGTCGTAATGCGACCATCGTTGGTTACATCGATGATGCCGCCATTGGCTGCGGATCCACCCGAGGCACCGATCGAAACAACGCCGCTGCCGCTGGCCGCAGTGCCACCGCCGCCGCCGGTGCTCTCGGCCTGGATGCCAAATGCGCCGAAGCCATCGGTAATGATCGAGCCGGCCGTCTGGACGATGACATGACCGGACGTTCCGCCCTGGCCGCCGGCACCGGGGCTGGCATAGGCCGCTCCCGCGTTGGCGCCGTCGCCACCGACGCCGCCGAGGCTCTTGGCGTAAATGCCGCTCGCCAACTGACCTGTCGTATGGATTTCACTGGCGGTCGATGTTGTCACCGTCACAGCGTCGGCATTGCCGCCACTGCCGCCAGTGCCGCCGTGGGCGACGACGCCAGCACCGCCGCCACCGTGACCGCCGGTACCGCCGACGCTTTCGGCGAATACGCCGTAGGCGATCGCACCGCCGGTATTGATGGTGCCATCGACGTTGACCGTCACCAGTTTGCCCGAACCCGCCGCGCCGCCTGTGCCGCCGCTACCGCCAGCACCGCCGGCGTCGTCGCCGTTGCCGCCCATGCCTCCGGCGCTTTGCGCAAACGCGCCATAGGCGGCCGTGCCGGTCGTCTTGACGGTTCCGTTCGCATTGATGGTGACGATATCGCCATCACCTCCAGCGCCACCATTGCCGCCAGCGGCGTTGAACGCGTCACCGCTATTGCCGTTGCCGCCATTGCCGCCGGCGCTCAACGCATACAGCGCAACGGCATTTGCTCCACCTGTGGTGACGGTGCCGCTGGAGGTCAGCGAAACCGCGCCGCCGGCACCGGCATTGTGGCTATTGCCAGCATTGGCATTGGTGAGCGAGAAAGCATGGCCGCCATTGCCGCTGTCGCCGCCCTGGCTGTAGGCAAAGAGACCGAATGCTCCTGCACCACCCGTGGTGACGTTGGCAGTCGTATCGATGGTCACGCCACCGGCCGCACCGCCATCCGCACCATTGCGCGCGTTGGCGTTGAAGGAACCCAGCGCATTGGCGCCGTCGCCACCGCGGCCGCCAAGACTTTCACCAAAAATGCCGATGGCGTTGACGCCATCCGTTGTCACGCTGCGGACGCCGACGCCGTTATCGGCAATCGTCACCTGCCCACCCGCACCACCGATGCCGCCGTTGCCGCTGGTCCCGTCAATGGTCAGACTGTCGCTGGCGTCGCCACCGACGCCGCCCACGCCGCCCTGGCTCAGGGCATAGATGCCATAGCTGGTGGAACCATGGGTTTTCACGACAACGGATCCGTCCATCGTCACGGTAACGGCGCCACCCGTACCCCCGGTGCCGCCGTCGCGTCCCACCGCCGTACCGCCGGTGGCGCTGCCGCCGTTGCCGCCTCGACCGCCAACGCTGTTGGCAAAAATGCCGATGGCGTCGGCATCCGCGGTCGTCGCCACGCTGCCTGAAGCCGTGACTGTCACGGCGCCGCCAAGGCCACCCGCTGCACCGTAACCACCACCAGTATTGGTCGAACCCCGCTCGCCGGCCGCGCCGCCGGTGCCGCCAAAGCCGCCCTGGCTTTGCGCGTAGATGCCGTAGCTGCCGTTGCCGTGCGTCGTAATGCTGTCAGTCGTCGTGACCGTGACCGCGCTGGCGTCGCCGCCCAGGCCGGCATTGCCGCCGCTGGCGCTGCCGAGGCGGTTCTCGTTTTTGCCGTCGCTGCCGGAACCCGCGATGTTGACGGCAACGATGCCATGAGCAAACGACAGCGGATCAGTCAGACTGGATGTCCCGGAGGTTTCGATCGACCCGTTGTTTGTCACGGTGACGGTGCCAACGCCGATACCATAGGTGCTGCTGTTGGTGGTGTGACCCGAGCTTGAAAACGCGTAGATGCCGGCAGCACCATCGTTTGTGGTCGTGATTGAGGCTGTGCCGCCGTTGGTGACCGTCACCACGCCGCCCGGCGCACCGAGAGCGCCGTCGTCCTGGTTGTTTGGCCTGCCGTTACCGCCAATCGAACGGGCCAGGATGCCGTATGCATTGACGCCAGTGGTGGTAACCACCCCGGCATTCGACACAGTCACGTCACCGGCGATGCCGCCGTGCCCCTGGCTGACATCAAAAGAATTACCGCCGGTGCTCGACACATAGATGCCGCTGGCGGCGCCGGTGGCGTGAATGACCACGGTACCATCGGTGGTGACACTCAGATTCGTGCCGTCGGCACCGCTGCCGTTGCTGCCGCCATCCGCACCCTCCGACCTGAACGCGATCCCGTTCGGCGGCCCGATGTTCGTCGTTACCGACTGGACGAACAGGCTGGTCAAGCCGCTGCCCGTATTGATTTGTATACCAGCCGATTGGTCGCCCGAGCAGGTCGCGGTCGTACCATTGATTGTGCAGGGATCAGCGCGTGCCGGACCGATCGCGCAAGTCGCCAGCGCAAAAACGGTTGTTGCAAGCGGAGAAGCGCCGGTGCGTAGCTTAGGCCGCAATCTAAGCTGACGACCGGAGAGGTCGGATGGTTGCACGGTTTGCCCCAAATGTATTCACGAGAATGCGTACAGAACGCATTTGCGTCGCTGCGCATGCCCAATGAATCGTCCCGCGCCTATCTTTGAACGGCCCGATGCGCTCTAACAAGTGCAAGCCAATCTGTTTGAGGTCTTAAGACTTAAGGGCAGCCGTTCGAGGCAAGGTCACAGCAGCGGTCGCCAAGGCATCGGAGCCATGCGAACGCGACAGTCTCACGCCGAGAGGATATGGCGGCTTGGTGCTCCGCTCCGACAGCGAAGGCTTACTTGATTTTATCGTAGGCCGGCACAAATCCGGTCAGCGGCATTTCGACCAGAACAGCCTGTTTGTTGGCGTTCTGAAACGCCACCTTCAACACCTTGCCCTTGCGCATGGCATCGAGCAGTTTGTCCGAAATTTGCGCACCGGCATAACATCCCGATGGCGTACAAGTCTGAATGGCCAGATTTTCGGCCGTACCTTCATCGACCCTTATAGCCATCGGTTCAACGACAAGAATGCCGAGCGGAAGCTGCACCATCATGACCGGCTTTTTGGTTTCCGCCGGGACGCGAACCGTGATGCCGGTTACGATCTGGTTGTTATCACGCTGTAAAATCTGTTGGAATGCCCGACAATCAAGCACTTTACTATCGCTGGTACATTCGACCCGCCAGCCATTCGAGACCGGCGCCGGTTTGGCGTTTTGTGCCTTTGCATCGTTGAGCGTGACGCAAAGACCCGCCACACTGATGCAGACGAGAGCCAGGCCTATAAGCCGAGCGCGGACGATGTTTCGAAATGTCGACGGCGCGATTGACGTGCTTCCCTGCATCGCTCACGCATATCCCCTGAATTGAGCGGCCGTCCATCTATTTCTGGTCGATCGCACCGCTGTCGAAGTTCTAAGACGGGCATGTACCATACGACCAAAGGGCCAGCTTTTGCTCCATGGCCGGTTACCGTGTATTCATGTCGCGTTGAGATCCGCCTCTGCCGACTGGAGCCGCCTGCCGTGAAGCTGCTTCTCATCGACGACCATTCGATCATGCGCGCTGGATTGGCCGCGCTCCTCACGCAAACCAGGGCGGATATCGAAATCCTTGAGGCGGGCGATGCCGCTGGTGGGATACGCGAAGTCGATGCCCATGACGATCTTGATGCAGTCTTCCTCGACCTGAACATGCCGGGCGAAGACGGCATGTCCGCGCTGCGCGAGATCGGCAAGCGGCGGCCGGACCTGCCGGTTATCCTGCTGTCGTCTTCGGAAAATCCGGAACACGTCAGGCAAGCTCTGGCGGCGGGCGCCCTTGGCTATCTGCCCAAATCGGCCAGCCCGCAGACATTGATATCGGCGTTGCAGCTAGTGCTGTCCGGGGAAGTTTATGTTCCTCAAATTATGTTGCGAACTGATGCGTCGGAGGCAAGCGATAGGCCGCCGACGGCTATGATAAATTTCAGCATTCCGCTCACCGAGCGCCAGATTGATGTGTTGAAGCTGCTCGGCCGCGGCATCTCCAACAAGGAGATCGGCCGCGAGTTGCTGGTTTCCGAACGCACCGTGAAAGCGCATGTCACTGCGATCTTCAAATCGCTTGGTGTCGTCAACCGGACGCAGGCCGTCGAGGCCGCCCGGCGTGCCGCTATTATCTAGAGGGCTGAGTCTGGCATTTGATCGCGAATTTAGCGCTCTGGTGGCCAGCTAATTCAAATCCACTACCCTAGGCCGGTTCTCCGGAACGGGTGCTGGCGATTGTCAAATTAGTGATCGCCGCGCGGAGTTTGCTATTTGAAACCGGCTTGTGCATCAGAAAGCAACTGCTCTCGCTCGCCTCCCTGATGCGGTTTGGCGCGGTATCGCCTGTCATGAGAATTGCGGGAATATTCTCGTTAAATTCGGACCTCAGTTGCTGGATCGTCTCGATGCCGTTTTCAGCCGATCGTAAGCGATAATCTGAAATGATGAGATCGGGTACCACCGTGCAGTCCGCAATCTGCGCCAGCATGTCCTGACATGAGCCGGCGACGGTGGCGACGTGCCCCCAGGAAGTAAGCAGACTTTGCATCGATGCCTGAATCGCGACCTCGTCATCGATGACGAGAATGAGCAGTGGATTCGTCGCGGCCGGTGGGCCATCAATTTCCTGCATCGTCACGGATGGCTCTCGCTGCGATATCGGAACCGACAGTTTGAATACGGAGCCGCGACCAGCCGAGGATTGCAGCGTCAGCGGCGTTTTCAAAATGTCCGTCAATCTGGCGACGATGGCGAGGCCGAGTCCTAGTCCCCGGCTACGATCCCGTTCAGGGTTTCCTACCTGATAGAACTCCTGGAAGATGAGGTCGCGCTCATCCGGCGCTATGCCGCGACCGCTATCCCATACTTCGACACTCAGCCGCTCGCCGCGACGACAACCGACGATGACGCGTCCATCGTCGGTATATCGAATCGCA
The DNA here is from genome assembly GCF_051535215.1 of Nitrobacter sp. Taxonomy (NCBI): domain Bacteria; kingdom Pseudomonadati; phylum Pseudomonadota; class Alphaproteobacteria; order Hyphomicrobiales; family Nitrobacteraceae; genus Nitrobacter; species Nitrobacter sp. Next base: position 60,479 of record NZ_JBPPLY010000015.1, read on the forward strand.
TTCGAGATCAGGTTGCGCAGGATGCGTTCGAGCAGCACCGGATCGCTCTCAACGAGCAGCGAACATGATATCAAGGTCAGCTTCAGATTTTTCCGCGTCGCCTCGGCACCTTCATCGCGACATATCCGCTTCAACAGCGCCAGAATCGGAAACGATTGACGTTGCGCTTGGATCACCCCGGCATCGAGCCGGGAAATATCCAGCAGCGAAGTGAACAGACCATCAAGCGCACCGACCGAGTCATCGATCTGCTTGACCAGTCGTCGCGCATCGTCATCCATTTGCCGGGTGCGTAAAGCACCGACAAACATGCTCAGAGCATGGACCGGTTGACGCAGATCATGGCTCGCCGACGCCAGAAAGCGGGATTTGGCGACACTCGCTTCCTCTGCCTTCTCTTTTTGCAGACGCAAATTCGTCGCCAGGTCGAGGTTTTCAAACTGCAGCCGGAGAGACTTATTGAGGATTTCGCTGTGTTTCTTTGCCAGCATGGCAATAACGGCAGTCCATAATGTGGCAAGTGCAGCGTAGGTCCAGTGTAATACATCAGGATGCGAGGCCGCCCAGATCGTAGTGGGCACCATGATAGAGCACAGATTGCAATAATATGCCGGGAGATAGGTCGCGAAGGCGGTGATGGCTCCAGCCGCAATACCCGCGCAAACCAGCAGCACGATAAACTGCAATTCGACGCGGCTCGGACTCATCAGCAAGAGCGAGCCGAATCCCCAGGTCAATCCGCCGGCAAGAGTACTGGCTATGGCGCGTTGCGCCCAACGACGCCAATCTGGCGGCGCCGGCCTTGATTTCCAGTAGGCACGGATGAGCAAGAACCTCGTCATGGATTGTCCGAAGACGAGCGTCACAAAGATCACAGCCGCCGACAATGGCACCGCGCCGAGGCTCACCAGCATGCCAGACAGGATCGCGGCCGCAATCAGGCTTCCGACCGTCCCTTCCACCGCATTCCCGTAGAGCGCGGCGACCTGTTCGGCTCGTAATTTGTCGTGGTGCAAAATGGACATTGGAAATGTAGTGCGATGGGTCCGCTGCCTCGATCCTGATCGGCAACAAGCCACATCGCTCCCGCGACATCAACATGGATTTCCTCCGCGGTCACGTTGCAGAGGCAAGCTATGGCCTGTCAGGCGACAGCGCCGGGAGGCGAGTACAGTCTCGCGAGACATCCTTTTTCTTAAGTCTCAATGACAGGGCCGGCGGCGATTGCAGCGCCAAGCGTTCCGGTCGCTCCCGCAGCGACGACGAAAGTCATAAAGCCGGAACCGCGGCGCTAGCGCGGTTATGGCCTGCGGCAGCGCAACTCAGTCGCCTCGAAGATGTCTCCCGCGCAGATCCGCGATCGCTCACAATACCGGCCTAGCTGAGGCGTTGATGCACAGCGCTGCGACACATCGCTGCTGCACAGTGGCCAAGAGCTTTGAGCGGCTTTCTCGATCGGTGCATGGCCTCAACACCTCGCGCGGGCCGTCGTGCGTTAATCCGCGTTGTCGCACTGCATCGCCAGCCACCAGTGCGAGATTTCTAGAATTTCAAGAGGATAACGAAAGGGCTGCCAATAGGAGACTTTGCGCAGGCCGAAAGCGAAAGGCCCTGTCGCCCTGACTTCTGCGTGGCCGCACGGCCCCTAGAGAAAGCCGCGCCGCGCCGATTTTCGCCACATCTCCGGCGTTTTGCCTGACAATTCTGGTCTCGGGTCATTCAGCATGCCGGCCACTGTTTGAAAGCTTCGCCGGCTGGTAGCATCCATCTCAATGGGGGGACAGCGATGCGGCGTGGAGGCGTTAGCGTAACGAGCCCTGGCCGTCGCTCTTCACGGCTGAGATCGGCGGAATCGAGTGCAGCTTCCGGATCCTCCGGAAGGGCTGGAAGGATACGCCTCGCCAGCCGGTTTGCTGCTGCCGCAGCGGCGGCGTTCCTTTTCGCGACGGTAGGCCCGCCGGCTCTAGCGGCGTCTGGCCCGTGCCATGAGGCGGCCGATTTCTCGATCCTGCCTTCGCCGTTTGCGCCCTGGAAAGGGGCGCCGCTGCGCGTCATGATCGTCACCGAGCGGCCGTTGCAGGGTGTGATTTCGCTGGTCGCGCCCGATGGAAGCGTAGCGGCCAAATCGTCTGACCGGCATGGCGGTGCGCCGTACGTCTGGTTCGCAGAGGTCGCTCAGCCTGCCGCCGGCATGTGGCACGTCACCCTGGCGCTCGACCACGCAACGGCGGGCTGCAGCACGATCAAACGCGATATCTCCGTCAGCGCGCGCAAGCCAAATTCGCTGCCTGTTCCGCACAATGCCTTCTGGAAGGTTCGTAACAACTGGAATCACGCGACGGAATCCTTATTCTCGGCGTGGATCGAGAAACTATTCGATGCGCCTCCCGATCAGGATCTGTCCTGGAAAGCCTGGCATGAAGTCCTGCGCGACCGCTCACGCAATTTCCTGTTCAACTATCTGGGCCGCGGCGAAGATAATGTGCGGACGGGCCTTCGCCCCGACTGCGCTGATTTCGTATACTTCCTGCGCGCCTATTTTGCCTACAAGATGGGACTGCCCTTCGGCTACTCCAATTGCTCACGTGGCACCCACGGCAAGCCGCCCAAGTGCTTCCAATGGTTCGACATGGAGCATCCCGAGGTCACCCGTCCGCCGCCGCCTCCCGAACAGGAAATCGCGTCGGCTACGATCGCCGCCAACGCCACACCGCCCGAGCAGACGCCTCCTATTCTGCAGCCCTTTGTCCCGTTGCAGTCGGTCGGGACGCCGGCGGCTCCGCCGAAGGTGCAGCCAAAGCGGCCGACGACGTTCAGCGAATATCTTCGGGACGTCGGCGACGTGGTGCATACTGGGGCGGTACGCGCCGCCGCGAACGACGAAAACACCGATTTCTATACTGTCCCGCTGACCCAGGAAGCGCTCCGCCCGGGGACGGTGTACGCCGACCCCTACGGCCACGTGCTGATGCTCGTGCATCGTGTGCCGGAGATGAACGGCAAGCCGGGCGTCTTCCTCGCCGTCGATGCCGAGCCAGACGGCTCGATCACACGAAAGCGTTTCTGGCGCGGTAACTTCCTGTTCGTGCGCGATCCTGCGCTGGGCAGCCCGGGCTTCAAGCACTTCCGGCCGATCGTGCGCGACAAAGGCGGTTCGTTGCGGCGGCTGGTCAACGCCGAGATCATCAGCAATCCCCAGTACGCCGATTTTTCGCTCGATCAATCAAAAATGAGCGCCGAGGATTTTTACGATCGCATGGATGACGTGATGTCGCCGGAGCCACTCGATCCGGTGAAAGCGATGACAGACGCCATCGAAAGTCTGAACGAACAGGTGAAGACGCGCGTCACCTCGGTTGAAAACGGACGACAATATCAGGAAAAGCACGCCGGAGAGGTGGCTATGCCCAACGGCCCCACGATCTTCGGGACGACGGGGGCCTGGGAGGATTACTCCACCCCGGCGCGCGATTTCCGTTTGTTGATCGCGATCGATGTCGTGCGGGGATTTCCCGATCGTGTCATTCGGCGGGCGCCGCGCTATGCGATGCCGACCGACAAGAGCATCGCCGACGTCAAAAGCGAATTGCAAGGGGTGCTTGCGTCCGAGCTTGCGTCGCGAAAAATATCCTATACGCGCAGCGATGGCTCGCAATGGACGCTCTCTCTCCAGGAAGTCATCGACCGGGCACCGCGCTTCGAGATGGCCTATAATCCGAACGACTGCGTGGAGGTGAGATGGGGCGCGTCGGAAGGGAGCGAAGAGGCATCAACGTGCAAGCGGCGCGCGCCGCAGGCGCAAAGCGAGAAGATGTCCTCGAAGTACCGGATTTGGTTCCACGAGCGGCACTGGCCGACGAACACCTGATGGCGACGGGCTTCGGTACGCCTTCGATGTCGTCGAATGGCCAAAGTGGTCCGCCACGATTGAGTGGCTGTCCCGTCCAGCGCGCGTGGGCAGCCGGACCGGAATTGACTCCAAAGGCAAAAGGACAAGCGATGGCAATTGCCAAAAACACGATCTGTCTGTGGTACGACAAGGACGCCGAGGCTGCAGCCCGCTTCTACGCCGATACTTTTCCTGACAGTTCGGTGAGCGCCGTCCACCATGCGCCCGCCGACTATCCGTCCGGCAAGGCGGGCGACGTGCTGACGGTCGAATTCACCGTCGTCGGCATCCCCTGTCTCGGTCTCAATGGCGGCCCCGCGTTCAAACACAGCGAGGCATTCTCGTTCCAGATCGCCACCGACGATCAGGAAGAGACGGACCGGTACTGGAGCGCCATCGTCGGCAATGACGGCCAGGAAAGCGCCTGCGGCTGGTGCAAGGACAAATGGGGTATCTCCTGGCAGATCACGCCGCGCGTGCTGACCGAGGCGATGGCTGCCGGCGGCGACGAAGCAAAGCGCGCGTTCAGTGCGATGATGACCATGAAGAAGATCGACGTTGCCGCGATCGAGAAGGCACGGCGGGGCTGACGGTCCCAAGTTCCGGGGTAGTGACTCTGGTCAGGGAGTCATCGGTTCGAGTCGAAGCTTTGCTCAAAGCGCTCGCGCCACGATAAAGGATGCAGACCCCTGACTCTCTCTTCTTGCTGCTTTTCCTTCTCCCGCTTGCGATTCATGAAACCAATGACGTGGGGAGGAAATACTCTCTCTTCCATTCCGAGCCTCCAAAGCGAGCCTCCAAAGAAAGGCTCCGACCTCAAGAAGAACGGAGCCTTTCCAGGACCAGCAACGCGGGTGGGTGCTGGCACTACTGTTGCGCTCCGAAATAAATCCGGGGGCGGAATTTCGTTCCCGCCCCAACTTTCGTCTATGGAAAGACCGAGGATGCAGGAATCCTCAGCTCAAACCCATCCTATGCCGGATCGATTGATGCATTCGTGAGGTGAGACCACCCCACCGCAATACAAAAAGGGTGGTAGTTCCACCTGGGCTGTTCGCACTATAAAGCTGTCGCGCTATATAATTGTGATATTGATCGCCGGCCTGCCGGCGGCGGCTTAACTCCGGAGATACGACAGGTGACCGATTATCGAGTCTACATCCTCAACGACAAGGGCCACATCCAGGGCGACACGCTCATAGTGAGCGCGGACGACTCTCAGGCGGTCGAAACCGCAAAGAAGATTGTCGGTGCCCGTAACGTGGAAGTGTGGGATGGGGAGCGTCTGGTCGGGCGTTTCAAGACGGAGCTCAATAGCTAGTCCGATGCTTTGACCCACGCTGCGGCGGTATGCTCCTGCACCGCCACCGCCTCATGTCGGGTGAGCAGGGCTCAAGCGCTTGTCCGGTCTGTCTTGCGGTTGAAGGGCGAGGACCACGGTGCCGTCAATACGTGTGTGCCACACCCCAAACACCGCTACATCCGGTTCGCCGGCATGAAGCGCGCCTCGCGTGTCGAGCACGTTGATCGATGCTTATTCTGTAACTCATCTTCTGTGACTCATCGCTCTTCGCCGAATTCTGCACCGCGTTCAGCTTAGAAACGCTCCAATCTAACGGGATTGCGGGAAACATCGTTACGGTTTATTCGAGATCGCCATCGAGCGACTGATCTTCTCTGGCACTGGGAAAGCAGTCCGCGCGGCGCTGCCGTTTGCGAGTCATGGTGGTGGGATCCGCCGCGCGGGGGGCGGATTTCGCTGAGGGAGGTTATACGGATCGCTTGCGATGAAGGATGGGGAAATCAGCCACGGCGTTTACCTGTCGCATCGCGCGGCGCTCATTGACTACGCCGCTCCGATCCTGGGGTCGCGCGAAGCTGCCGAGGATATCGTTCAGGACGCGTTTTTGCGTTTCGTGCCGGAGCGGATTCGATCGGTCACGCCCGAACAGACGCTCGCCTATCTCTACCGTATCGTGCGCAACCTGGCGTTCGATGTCCTAAGGCGCCGCAAGGTCGAAACGCGGGAGCTGGCGCAGGACGTGCCGTTTTGGGCGACGCTGCGGACAGAGGCCACGCCGGAAGAAAATCTTCTTCTCTCTGACGACGTGCGGAGCGTGTCGCGCGTTATGGCGGATCTGACCCCGGAGGCCCGAATTGCCGTGGAAATGCACCGTTTGGGGGGCTATACGCTCGGGGAAGTCGCCGAACATCTTGGCATCTCGGTCGCCACCGCGCATCGACACGTCCGCGGCGCCATGATGCGGATTGCAATGGCGCTCGACACACCCGACAAGGCGTGAAAAGAAATTCCGGGCTAATCGTCTATTCGGTCGAGAGCAGGCGATTCGGATCGCTCCGGTTCGACAGGCGGATTGGACGATAGCTGCAGGATCAGAGTGTTTGGTCGCGGACGACGATAAATCGGATCCGATCCTTGAAGAGGCGATGGACTGGTTGCTGCGGTTGAACGCGGCTTCTCAGGATTCTGCGTTGGCGTACGAATTCGAAAATTGGCTCGCGCAGTCGCCGGAACATCGGATCGCCTGGCAGAGGGCCCGCCGCACCTGGCGCGTGATGCGGGAGGTGCCTCCGGTCTACGAGCATGTATGGCACCGCGAAGAGCCCCGAGGCATCCCGATCAATTCCGGCCGGCGCGTGTCTTCACTGCGGTCTCGATCACATTGGAGACGGCGGGCGATTGCCGCCGGCATCGGCCTGGCGGCTTGCGTCGTCATCGCGCTGAACTACCCCGCATTATTGGTTCGCATGCAGGCGGATTATGCCACGGGCACGGCCGAAACTCGCACGGTGCACCTGATCGACGGGACCAGCGTCGAGCTCGCGGCGGATAGCGCCATCAAGATTGACATGGCGAAAGGAGAACGGCGGGTAACTCTGCTGGCGGGGGAGGCGTTTTTTGACGTCACCCACGATGCGGCTCGCCCCTTCGTTGTCGCCGCGGCCGGCGTCGATGTGATCGATCTCGGCACCGCCTTCAATGTGCAGTTATCGGCGACGGGCACAAGCGTGGAACTGTCCCGCGGATCGGTGTCGGTGGCTTTACCTGAAAAAGCTGCGAAGGAGATGGTCCTGGTGCCGGGCGAAGCGGTGATGGTGGACCGCAGCACGGGCGCAATGCAGAAGAGCGCGATCGCGCAAGACGACATCGCGGCGTGGCGCGACGGAAAGCTTTTCGTCAACGATGTGCCGATCGCTACGGTCATCGAGCAACTGCAGCGCTATCACCAGGCATGGATCACGATCCCGGACAGGGACTTGGGACGGCAAAAGGTCACGGGACTTTACGATCTCCGCCATCCCGACAGGGCATTGCGGGCGCTGGTCGAGCCCTATGGCGGCACCGTGCGCACGGTCGCACCTTACGTGCGGTTAATTACCCGTTTTTGAACTGCTCCAGTCTCGCCTTGACGCCTGAGAATAAAGCGGCAGGCGGTGAAAAAAGCTTGCGAGCTAATCGTCTTTGGTCCGGAAACGCATGCGCGGGGGCGATGCGTCAATTCGAGGACCGAGACCAATGGGTTGGCCGAGCGCAGCAAAAACCGGAATGCGGTTTCCGACCGTGACATTCATCGCCGGGTTGGCGCTGACGACGGCCGTTGGCGTCGGCACCGCAAGCGCACAGGTGCAATCAGAAGTGCGGACGTTCCATATTCCGGCACAGCCTCTCACGAGCGCCTTGAATGCATTTGGACGGCAGGCAGGCGTTCAGGTTACGCTTGCAGCCTCGACCTCACGCGGCCTCACTGCTCATGCCGTCGAGGGGCAGTACACGACCCATCAGGCCCTCTCGCGGCTTCTTCAGGGGACGGGGATCGCGTTTCGCATCACGAGCGACCGGACCGCGGTGATCGGTGAGCGCGCCTCGACCGGGAACGGTGCGGCGCCGGTAGAGAATGCGATCTCGCTCGATACGATCAATGTCCAAGGCGAAAATGGCTGGGGGCCTGTGAATGGACTTGTGGCGCAGAGAACGGTCACGGGTTCAAAAACCGATACCCCGGTCATTGAAGTGCCGCAGTCCATCTCCGTCGTAACGGCCGATCAAATTCGTCAGCAGGGTGCGCAGACAGTGAGCGAGGCGCTGCGCTATACGCCCGGCGTCGACAGCGAGGCGTTCGGCTACGACGCTAGGTTCAATCACCTCACCATTCGCGGGTTTCAAGTCGACAAATACCAGTATGTCGACGGCATGAAGTTCCCCGCCGGCAATTATGCGATACCGCGTATCGAGCCTTACGGTCTGGAAAGGGTCGAAGTTCTGCGCGGTCCGACCTCCGGGCTGTATGGGCAGAACGTGCCGGGGGGAATGATCAACCTCATCAGCAAGCGCCCATCTGAAGAGACAATTCGTGAGGTGCAGATCGGAACGGGGTATCCGGCTCAGGGCCAGGGCGCGTTCGACCTGAGCGGCCCCGCCAATGCCGAAAAGAGCGTGCTCTATCGTCTCGTCGGCGCCGGCAGCTTCGGTGATACCCAGATCGACCACACGACAGATAAAAGGATGTTCTTTGCTCCGTCGGTCACTTTCAAACCGACGGAGGATACGAAGCTCACGATTCTTTCGCATGTTCAACGCGACAACGTGGAAGGCTGGAGCGGAACCTTCCTGCCGATGCAGGGCACGCTCCTGCCCAACCCGAACGGCAGGATCCCGACAAGCCGCTTTGTCGGCGAACCCGGCTATGACCATTACATGCGCGATCAGAATGCGATCGGGTATGAATTGGAGCATCGGTTCTCCGATACGCTGATTTTCCGGTCGAGCGCGCGCTATGCGGACGTGAAGGTCGACGCGCCCAACGTCTATCCATCCGGCTTGCAGTCGGATCTCCGCACGCTTGATCGGGACACGCTGCGATTTCGCGACTATGTCCGCAACGCTACGACCGACAACAACATCACGACGAAGTTCGACCTCGGGCCTACATCGCACACCGTTCTCGCCGGTTTCGATTATCAATGGATACGCGACCGCGACCGATTTGACGGCTCAGCCGGCCCGACGCCCCCGCTCGACATCTTCAATCCTGTCTATGGGGCGGCGCTTCCCGGCGTAATACCGATGATCGACAACGACATCGAACAGCGGCAGCTCGGCATCTACCTGCAGGACCAGATCCGCCTCAGTAACTGGCTGTTGACTCTGGGGGGCCGAGAAGACTGGGCGCATGGGCGTATCACCAACATGATCGTTCCCAATTCCGCGCCGACCGCAACGAACGACACCGCGTTCACCGGACGGGCGGGTCTTACCTATTTGTTCGAGAACGGCCTGGCGCCTTATGTCAGTTACTCCACGTCATTCGAGCCTACCGTCGGCGCGACCTACGAGGGCAATCTTTTCGTTCCGACAACGGGGCAGCAATATGAGGCCGGTGTCAAATATCAGCCCGCCGGCTCACGGATGCTGATCACGGCCGCGGGTTATCAGTTGACCCAACAGAATGTGTTGACGGCCGACAACCGGCCCGCAGCGCCGCCTTTCAGCCAGATCCAGCAAGGGGAGATCCGCGTACGCGGCGCCGAACTGGAAGCGAAGGTGCAGGCCTGGAACGGTTGGGATCTGATCGGCTCGTATACATTCTCCGACGCGGTCGTGACCAAGAGCAATTCGGACGTCAACGGCGTGCCGATCCAGGGTAGATTCGTGACGAGCATTCCGCGCCACCAGACGGCGCTGTGGGCGAAATATACGTTCGACGCGGGGCCACTTGCCGGCTTTGGCCTTGCTGCCGGCATTCGATATCGCAGCAGCGTCTACGCCGACGATCTCAATCAACTGACGGTTCCACCCGTCACGTTGCTGGATGCGAGCCTGAGCTACGACCTGGGGCAGGCCAACCCGCAATGGAAAGGTCTCACATTCAACGTCAATGCGAGCAATCTGCTGGGGAAGGATTACGTGGCGAACTGCCAATATGGCGTCTGCTATTATGGTCCCTCGCGGACCGTCACGGCGAGGCTGACCTATCGATGGTAATGAGATAACTCTTTTGGTGAAGCCCGGTCGGCGGACGAGGGGCGTGGGCCGTGACGCATGATGGCCAGTCGGCGCTGCTATTGCGCTCGGCCGTGGATCGTCTGTTGTCGTCCTTGTTGAAGCCGGTTCACGTTTTGCGGGTCAGCTTGTCCAGCGTAATGGGAAGATCGCGCACGCGCACACCTGTTGCGTGATGAACGGCGTTGGCGATCGCAGCCGGAACGCCGACGATGCCGATCTCTCCAAGTCCCTTGATGCCCATCGGGTTGACGAATTCATCCTGCTCGTCGACGAAGATCACATCGATATCGTGAACGTCGGCGTTCACCGGAACGTGGTACTCTGCGATATTGGCATTCATCATGCGGCCGAAACGATGATCGATCAGAGTTTCCTCGTGCAACGCCATGCCGATGCCCCATACCACGCCACCCAGTATCTGGCTGCGCGCGGTCTTGAGGTTGAGAATGCGCCCGGCGGCCACGGCGCTGACGACGCGGGTGACGCGAATCACGCCGATCTCCTCATCGACCTTCACCTCGGCAAAGATCGCGGAGTGAGTATTATGCGCGTGGGCATCGTCCTTGGCGAATGTCGTCTGCTCGTCGCGCTCGATCCGGTCGATGCCGGCCGATCGCATCACGTCGGCAATCGAGACCGCGTTCCGACCTTCTGTTTTTGAAGCGATCGCGCCGTTGGCGAGAACGACGTCGCCGCCGCGGCATCCCTTGAGCGGCGATCCGGGCAGGCGTTGCGCCAGCTTCAGAAGGTCGTCCCGGATCGCGTTGCTGGTGGTGACGATGCCGTTTGAGACCGAAGCGGCCATCCACGATCCTCCCTCGACCGGCGCCTGCGGAAGCGCGGAATCGCCGAGCTTGATCGAGATCGCTTCAAGCGGAAGGCCGAGCATGTCGGCCGCCACTTGCGCCATGATGGTATAGGTTCCGGTGCCGATATCGGCTGTCGCGCACGACACCTCGGCGTGACCGTTCGACGTCAGCGCGATACGGACCGTAATCGGCATCTGCAAGGCTTCCCAAACGCCGGTCGCCATGCCCCAGCCGATCAATTCGTGGCCTTCGCGCATCGAACGAGGCGCCGGGGTGCGGCGGCTCCAGCCGAAAGCTTCTGCTCCTTGCCGGTAGCATTCCCGCAGGTTCTTGCTGCTGAAGGGAAGACCGCTGCTCTGGTCACGGTCGGAATAGCACTTCAGTCGTAGTTCGACCGGATCCATCTTGAGCGCTTCCGCGAGTTCATCCATCGCCGCTTCCAGCGCATAGACGCCGGTGGCGGCGCTTGGCGCGCGCATGTCGCAGCCGGTCGGAAGATCGAGACGGACGAGCTTGTGGTCATATCTCGCCGCTTCGCTCTTGTAGAGAAGGCTCGACCAGGTCGTTTCGTTGCGGTGGAAGTCCTCATATTGTGACGTCGACGTCACCGCGTCGTGGCTGATTGCGTTCAGGCTGCCGTCGGCTTTTGCGCCGAGTTGAATACGCTGGATCATCGCCGGCCGATAGCCGATCGCATACATCTGCTGACGTGTCAGCACGAGGCGCACCGAGCGACTGATTGCGCGGGCGGCCAGCACCGCAAGCGCGACCTGAAACGGCGGCCGCAGGCCGGAGCCGAACGCGCCGCCGACATAAGGTGACATCACGCGGATATCTGCGGGATCGCAGTCGAACACGCCGCACAGATAATCATGGACGTTCTGGACCCCTTGCGTCTTGTCGTAGACGGTGATCCTCCCATCGTTCCATATGGCTGTCGATGCATACAACTCCATCGGATTGTGGTGCTCGATCGGCACGAGGTAATCGGCTTCATGGCGGACGTCCGACTCGGAGAAGGCTTTTGTGGCATCGCCGCGCGGATTCGCAGGAGCCTTGAGCGCAACCGCATTATCGCGTTGACGCGTGATGTCGGTGACATGCGGCTCCTCGTCACATACGACGTGGACGAGAGAGGCTGCGTAGCTTGCCGTCTCGGGATCCTCCGCCAGAACCATCGCGAGGGGCTGGCCACTGAACTTGATATGGTCGTCATAGAGTGGCCGGAACGGCGAACCGTTCCTTGGCGCAACCTGATCCTTGTAAGCCTTGTCGTTGTCTGCCATGAGCGGACGGTTTTGGTGCGAGAGCACGGTGATGACGCCCTGGACCTTCAATGCCGTGGTCACATCAAGCTGTGTGAGACGGCCTCGTGCGATCGTGGACGTCACCAGGCTGGCATAAGCAAGATCCGGCGCGCCGAATTCGGCTGCATAGCGCGCCGCGCCGGTGACCTTGTCGCGCCCGTCAATCCGGGATGTTGCCGTGCCAATATAGCTCGTCATGGATGCACTCGCTGGTCTGGGCGTCCCGGCAGCAGCCGCCGCATGGGAAGTCGCGGTTCTGATCGTGACGAAATCCGCGGCCCCTTTGAGCAGCGTGCGGCGATCGATTCCTGCCGAAACGGAGGTACCTTGCTGCGGATTAGGAACGTCATCGCTCACGCGATCCTCTTGTCGGACTGCGACTGCGGTGTGCCTTGCGCCGCCTGATCCAGCGCACGGATAATGGTGCGCCGTGCGAGGTCGATCTTGAAATCGTTGTGGCCAAATCCTTTCGCGTCACGCAGGACGATGTCGGCGGCTTTGGCGAACGTGGCTTTTTCGGCGGACTGACCGACCAACACCGCCTCGGCTTCCGGATCGCGCCAAGGCTTATGAGCGACGCCGCCGAGCGCCAGCCTGGCTTCGCGAATGATGCCGCCTTCGATTTCGAGCGCGACTGCAACGGCGACCAATGCGAAGGCATAGGACAGGCGGTCGCGAATCTTGAGATAAGTGTAATGTGTGCGGAAGCCACGCTCAGGAAGCGCGATGGCTGTGATGATCTCATTGGCTCCGAGGTTGGTATCGCGCTCGGGCGTATCGCCGGGCAGGCGATGAAAGTCCGTCATGGCAATGGCGCGCTCGCCTTCGGGGCCGACAACGTGAACGGTGGCGTCGAGCGCCGCAAGCGCTACGCCCATGTCGGACGGATGGGTGGCGATGCAGGCATCGCTGGTGCCGAGGATCGCGTTGGTCCGGTTGATCCCGCCGAGAGCCGCGCAACCGGTTCCCGGCTTGCGTTTGTTGCACGGTGTGGCGACATCATAGAAATAAAGGCAGCGCGTGCGCTGGAGCAAGTTGCCGCCGGTGGAAGCCATATTGCGAAGTTGCGTTGACGCTCCGGCAAGGATGGCACTCGACAATAGCGGATAACGTTCTTTCACTTGCGGGTGCCATGCAAGGTCTGAGTTCGGCACCAGCGCGCCGACACGAAGTCCTCCGCCGGGCGTCGCCTCGATCGTGCGCAGCGGCAGGCGAGAAATATCGATCAAGCGTGCGGGCCGCTCGACTTCATATTTCATCAGATCGACGAGATTGGTGCCGCCGGCAATAAACCTGGCGGATCGGTCGGCGGCAGATTGCCGGATGGCGTCGGCGACATCCTGCGCCCGCGAATATTGAAAGCTGTTCATGTCGCTTTCATCGCCTCCTCAATCGCAGCCACGATGTTGGGATAGGCGCCGCAGCGGCAGATGTTGCCGCTCATCGCTTCGCGTATCTCGTCGCGCGTTTTGGCTTTGCCTTCGCTGATAAGGCCGACCGCCGAGCAAATCTGTCCCGGCGTGCAATAACCACATTGAAAGGCATCGTGATCGATGAAGGCCTGCTGCACCGGATGGAGCGTGCCGTCTCGGGCAAGACCTTCCACGGTGGTAACGTCAGTGCCGTCCTGCATCACTGCGAGCGCGAGGCACGAATTGATCGGCCGTCCGTCGCGTAGAACCGTGCATGCGCCGCACTGACCGTGATCGCAGCCCTTCTTGGTGCCCATCAGGCCGAGACGCTCGCGCAAGGCGTCCAGCAGCGTTGTCCAGGGCGCGATCGCTAGTTCTCTCCTGACGCCATTTACCGTCAAGGCGATGTCGATCTGCTGCATGGGCAAGGGCTGAGACGAAGGGAGATCCCTTGATGGCGGAACATTTGATGGCGCTGGAACCCTTGAGTCTGCCATGGCTTTCTCCGCAAGCCGATTTCGTTCAATTCGATGAAGTCCTGGACGTTCCTTCGACTAACACGGTCGCGGCGTCGCCGGCGTGAAGCGGACTGATATTCGCACCTTTCGCACAGCGATGAAAACGGATGCGGACCGGTCATAGTCCCGGACCGGCGAAGCTCCGGGGACGCAGGATATCAGCGATCGGCCGCCGCAATCTTGCGAGCTTTCCGCGTTCTCCTCAAGGTCTTTCAGCGACCGGCATCCTCGTTCTCCTTGAGGTATTCCGGCGGATAACCGGTCAGCGGACGAAGGAGCCTTTCCAGGATCGCCCCGAGCGCGAACCCTGCAAGGACATCCGACGCCCAGTGCGCCAGGATTGCCACGCGAGCCAGAGAGAGGCTCACCGCGATCGCTCGAATCGTCCGCCGCGGGCCGGGACGTAAAGTGCCGGCCGCGGACGCCAATGCGCCCATATGGAGTGCGTGACCCGATGGAAAAGCATCGTCACGCTTTCCCGAGAACGAAATGCCGTGGACATGGCCCAGGACTGTTTTTCGATCGGGACGAGTCTGATCAAAAATCAGTTTCATGGCGTGCGGCAGCAATGAGGACGCGAGTGCGACCAACAGCGCATGATTGCCGGTTCGCCGAACCTGTTCTCCGCCGCCCCGGGAAGCAACCCATCCGATCGACGCTAGAACCAGCAGGACCTTCTCGTCGGCCCCCCATGCCAGCGTCCTTGCGATCTGCTCGGGAACTGGAGAGGTATAGTGGGCGATCGTTTGTGCGATCTCGACATCCGCTTTTGCAGGTCGCACGCCCACAGGAAAGCGAGGAGCTTGCTTCAAGCCGGCAATTTTGACGAGGAAACGACGTGTGCTCATATTTTGTGATCTAAAATGCGTGTCGTGCTTCTCTCCTAACGTCATCCCCTCGCGGGGGTTCATTTTTGCCACACGTCATCGCGGGAGCCATGCGGCGGCGCGGAAGCCGTGCGGCGCGCCAACCAAGCTGAATAGCGGAGGAACTCCAACTCGACGGCGTTGTTGGCTCAGCCAGCAAAAGGAGTTTCGCTATGACAACAAATCCACGTTCCACGGCGCAAGTAGCCGGACACCCGATCCATCCGATGGTGATAGGGTTTCCCATCGTCTGTTTTGTTCTGACCTTCATCTCCGATCTCGCCTTTTACGTCACGTCAAATCAGTTCTGGGCGACAGCCTCGCTGTGGCTCCTCGGCGTCGGCCTTATTACGGCGGCGATCGCCGGGTTGACCGGCCTTGTCGATGTCTTCGGCGACGGGCGTGTCAGCAACCTCTCGGATACACGGGTTCACGCAATCGGCAATGTGATCGCAGTGCTGATCGCGCTTTATAATTGGTATTCCCGTTACGAGCACGGCAGCTCGGCAGTTATTCCGACCGGCGTGGTGCTTTCGGGCCTGGTCGTGCTGATCCTGGTGTTCACGGCCTGGAAGGGCGGTGAAATGGTGTTTCGCCATCGAGTCGGTGTCGCCGATTAAGGGCCGCTGCCGCGCACTTAGCGCGGCTTTGTCTGCATCTGGAACAATCGTTGCAGTGCTTGGAACCAGGCCCTCTAAAAATGCAACTCTTTCATGTGAAAAATGAATGAGTTGGCGTCGATACAGAAGGGACGAATCTGCTTCAGACGCGTTGGTAGGTGAAAGGAGAGGGAGGAAGATACATGGCTTACGCTCTGTTCTATCACGATCAACGCATCGGTGCAGTCGCGTCCACCGAACTTGATGCCTGGAGGCGAGCGCTGCGGTCTGGCCTCATTACGGATATTCCGGTCGCGGACGAACGGGGCGGGCAGGTCTTGCCGCGCGGTCTTCACGTCGAGCAGGTGAGCGAAGACGTTAGCAGCCCCGGTCAGAATGAAAGCCTCTGACGAAAATTCTTGAGTGGAAGGACATCAAGTCTCAGGACCGGGCACAGGAGCTCTTGAGCCGATGATCCGGCACGCGCTCGCTACCAAGAAAATACAATAAGAAAATACAGTCGATCTTTCTTTGTTGCTAAACCGGCCAGCTTCCAATTCTGCGTGATAGGCTGACCCTCATAGGAACGAACCCCGAGCCGCACGTTTGTAGCCATCATCGGACCGTGCCATGCTCGATCGCCGCACTTTGTCGATAACCCCGATCGGGTCGGCGAAGCCTGGGATGAGGCGCTGTCCGCCGATCGGCCAGTCATTCTCGAAACCTACACCGATCCGAATGTGCCGCCACTGCCCCCTCACATCACGCTGAAGGAGGCCCGGAATTTTGTCAGCATAATCCCTTCCGAGCCCGAACTTGGCAGCGTGCTGAAGAACAGCGCCAAGGCATTGCTCACCAGCGTGCTCCCCGGAAAGGATTGAGGAGGCCGATCCGGGATCGGAAAAGATCTGTTCGTGCGCCGAAGGACCGCAAGCCAACGCCTTGGGGAGACATTCAGGCAACCGGTCAATGTCTCGCGGTGCTTTCAGCTAAGATGGAGTCCGCGACGTCTCCATGCCACGGCCCCGCCGATCGGCCCGCCATTTTACGCCTGGAGATAGCGCGCTTTCCGCGCGGCTTTCATTGTCGCCGCAGTCGCGTGACGGGCGACCGCTGGACATGGTTGCGAGGGAGCATTAGCTTCAGGGGTCAGAGGGCAACTCGAGGCCAAACTCGGGGACGCCCGGAGAGCGAGAACAGCGTGGCCTCTCAGTGGCGGTATCAGGTCAGGTTCGATGTAAACGATTCCGCTACCGCAGAGTCGATACGGAGACATGCGCGTGAACCGGCGCTCGCCGGTCTCTTCGATGTCCTCGCAAGACATCATGCCGTGCCGAAATGTCAGTTCGACGCCTTTTCGGAGTATGTCGCTGCAGCAGAAGGGCACGGTGTCGAGAGCTATCCGCTTTACCACTGGACCAAGGCGACGATCGAAGACCCGGCAAAGAAGGAAAAATATCTGAAATCCTTCACGCTCTATGTGGATGAGCGGGAAGTCTATGCCAAGGAGATTGCCGATGGCCTGGAGGCAGATCTGCTACCGCTCGCCGCGAGCGGGCTTATTGCGCGAGTCTCGAAATACGACACGAATCCCTCAAATAACCCTCAGCCGCCACAGCGCGGATTGGCGTGAATCGATCGGCTGCAAGCCGTCGCGGCGGAGTTTCTGTCGTCTTTAATCCCAGACGAGCGCGCCGCCGTTCTGATATTCGATGACGCGGGTCTCGAAAAAGTTCTTTTCCTTCTTGAGATCCATCGCCTCGCTCATCCACGGGAACGGGTTGTCGGCGTCGGCGAACACCGGCGCCAGTCCGAGTTGGGCGCAGCGGCGATTGGCGATGACGTGCATGTATGTTTCGCACAGCGTCGCGTTCAAGCCGAGGAATCCGCGTGGCATGGTGTCCCGTCCATACGCTGCTTCAAGATCGGCGGCGTTCTTCAGCATGGCGCGCACCTCTTCCTGGAAGGATTTAGTCCAGAGATGAGGGTTCTCGATCTTGATCT